>JAEUJR010000583.1 GCA_016793585.1 Archangium sp. | reverse complement strand
ACCCGGTACGCGTCGAGGTCGACGATGGCCGCCGCGTCGGGCGTCGAGAACGGCAACCCGAGTTTGCGAAAGGCGAGCCCGCGCACCTGCTCGAGCGCCGTGCCGTGTTCGAGCGCGTTCATTAGCTTCACGGCAGTGTCTTCACCTTCACCACGCACGATGACGTCGACCTGTGGCTCTCGCGAGAGCACCTCGCGCCAGTGGTAGGTGGGGAACACGCCGCCGTAGACGATGCGAATCGCCGGAGCGCGTTCACGAATCGCCTTCGTCAGCGCCGCGATGGTCGGGTGTGCCGAGGTCGAGCCCGCGTGACCGACGAGCAGCGCATCGGGCGCGCGCCGGCAGACGTCGTCGACGATGGAGTCGTGCGGCAGGTTGGTGAGGTCGGCGTCGAGCAGCTCGACCTGATGGCCCGCGTCGAGCAGCGGGCCTCCGATGGAGAGCAGCCCGAGCGGCGGCAGGTGGTCGTCGGGAACGCAGCGGCTGCCGATGGCGGTGTGGGGCGGGTTGAGCAGGAGGATTCGCATGTGCCGAGGGTACGCAGCGGCTTGGCGTCTGCTTTCTGCAGGCCTGGCGAACGGTCGAAACCGGCGGGTGACTGGTCGCTTTCACTTCCTGCTCGCGCCCACGCGCTTTCGGTGAGACTTGGCCCTTCGCAACCCGTCTGCTGTCCGGAGACCCCATGAACCGATGGTGGGCGTTGTCGTTGCTGCTGCTGACGCAGGCGTGTTCGCAGCCCACGATGAAGCGGTGCAGTCCCATGACGTGCAACGGCTGCTGCGCCGCAGACGACACGTGCTCGCTCGGCTCTGCGAACGCGTGTGGCTCGTCTGGCCGCGCGTGTCAGCGCTGCGCACCCAACGAGAACTGCCTGGGCGGCGTGTGCACGCCCTCGTTCAACTTCGGCGGTGGAACGACGGGAACCGGCGGCGGCGTGGCGGGCGGTGCGGCTGGCGGGCTCTCGACGGGGGGCGGCTCGGTCGCTGGTGGTGACGCGGCGGGTGGTGCGGCGGGTGGGGTCGTCACCGCAGGCGGAACCGCGACGGCCGGTGGCTCGACTGCTGGCGGCGCGACCGCGGGCGGAACCGCGACGGCTGGTGGCTCGACGTCGGGCGGAACGGCGACGGCGGGAGGCACCGCGTCTGCAGGCGGCTCGGCGGGTGGAGTGGCTCCCGGAGACGGTGGCCTGCTCTGTCAGGCGCAAAGTCAGCAGTGCGGGCTCAACGAACAATGCTGCGCGGGCCTCGCGTGTGAGAACGGCTCGTGCGAGCCAGTGAACTGCGTGCTCGATCGCTGCAGCGCGGGCTTTGCGGCAGGTGGCTGTTGTGCGCGCGCGGCGTTCTGCGGCATCGCGCCGGGCGGCAAGGTGAAGACGTGCTCGACGACGTGCATCGCCGAGAACCAGGGGTGCGGAGAGTCCTCCGACTGCTGCTCGGGCCTCGTGTGCACCAACGGCTTCTGCACGCGCACCACCTGCTCGGGAAGCTCGTGCTCGGTGAACGCGCCGTGCTGCGCGCAGTCGGCCTTCTGTCAGTCGGGCGGAACGTGCGGGGCGACGTGCGTGGGCGAGGGTCTGCCCAATGGCGCCGAGACCGCGTGCTGCACTGGCCTCGCCAACTCCACCAGCAACACGTGCGAGCGTTACCCGTTCTGTGCGTACTCCATCTGCACGCAGGGCTTCGCGCAGGGCGGCTGCTGCGCCGACGCGCCGTACTGCACCGCGACCGGCAACCTCTCGGGCAAGGTGTGCCTCGGCATCTGCGGCGGAGAAGGCAACGCGTGCGGCGCCGACACCGACTGCTGCGACGGCCTCGGCTGTCGACGTGGCCGCTGCGAAGCCATCAACGGCACCGGCTGCGCCGACCAGGGCTGCACGTCGGGCTTCAGCGCCGGCGGCTGCTGCGAGAGCGCGCCCGTCTGCGGCGCCGTGGCCGGCTCGACGAACACGCGCTGCCGCTCGGCCTGCATGGGCCCCGGCCAGACGTGCACCGCGACGGCCGACTGCTGCGGCGGCCGCACCTGCACCAACCGCGTGTGCAGCACGACGGGGTGCGCGTCGACGGGCGGCCGCTGCAACCTCAACGCCGACTGCTGCTCGGGCAACAGCTGCGTGCGCGGGGTGTGTCAGGCGGGCGGCCAGAACTGCTCGGGCGCGTACGGCATCTGCCGCGGGGCCAGCGACTGCTGCGGCGGTGCGACCTGCACCTCGGGCCTCTGCCAGCCGCCCACGCCGACGTGTGGAACGTGGAGACAGTCGTGCACCACCGGCTCCTGCTGCACGGGCCTCACGTGCTCGTCGGGTTTCTGCGAGTACCCGAACGTCTGCCGCACGACGGGCGCGACGTGCTCTGCGACCGCGCCGTGCTGCGCGGGCCTCACCTGCACCACCGGCGTCTGCCGCGCGCCCACCACCTCGTGCCGCCTCGCGGGCCAGGCGTGCACCTCGGGCAGCTGCTGCAACGGGCTCACGTGCTCGTCAGGCGTGTGCACACTCTCGGGCGCCACCATCTGCCGCAGCGTCGGCACCACCTGCAGCGCGACGAGCCCGTGCTGCGTCGGCCTCTCGTGCGTCTCGGGCGTCTGCCAGTCGCCGAACTCCTCGTGTGAAGGTGACGCGTGCTCGGTCGGCGCGGGCGCGGGTGGATGTTGTGGCGCGGCGCCGTTCTGCGTGAGCCTGCCCGGCGGCGGCCAGAAGAAGTGCAAGACGCTCTGCGGGCCCGCTGCGGCCGCGTGTTCGACGCGCAGTGACTGCTGCGGTGGCCTCAACTGTCTGCAGGGCTACTGCCGCAACGGCTGCCAGGGCATCAGCTGCAACAGCCACAGCGACTGCTGCTCGGCCGCGCCCGTGTGTCGCCGGTGGGGCACGACGAACAGCTACTACTGCAACGCGAACTGACGCCTACTTCGTCGAGAGCCACCGCTCTGCCCGTGAACGCTCCTGCTCGATGAGGGGGAGCGTCGTCGTCGCGAGGTTCTCTTTCGCGGCGGTCACCAGCGCCCACGCGCGCTTCGGGTCGGTCACGCTCGTTCCCAGCGCGAGCTGCACGCGGCCCTTCTCGAAGGGCGGCAGGTCGTCACTCAAGGTGAGCGCGAGCTCGAGGTCGTCGAGGCGCGGCGGCTTGCCGAGCGCGAGGCCGGCCTGGTGCCGCGCGAGCAACGCCATCGCGTACACCGGGTGTTTGGGAAACGACGCGGCGAAGGTGGCGATGGTCGTCTCGGCGAGGTCGAACGCGCGCTGCGCCTCGCCCTGCAGCAGGTACGCAAACGCGAGATCGGTCGCGGCGATGGCGACGCCCCGGCTCTTCGGCCCGTTCGCAGCCGAGAGCGTGTCGACCGCGGCCGAGAGCGCCTTCACCGCGGGCGCGAGCTCGAGCCCATAGAGAAAGTCGTCTCCCAGGTTCTGGCGAATGATGGCGGTCTCGGGGTGCGCGAGCCCGAACGCGGCTTCGGCGGCCTCGAGCGCGCGGCGGTGGGCATCGATGGCGCCCTTCAAGTCGCCGCTCATCGCCATCGTGTTCGCGAGCACCGACAACATGGCCGAGGTGCGGCGGTCTTTCGGCCCGTAGGCCAGCTCGCGGCGCTGCACGGCGTCTTCGAGCAGCACCTTCGCTTCGGCGTAGCGGCCCTTGTCGCTCAGGCTCGAGCCGCGCGAGCTCATCACGTCGGTCAGCAACCGCACGTCGTCGATTCGTTCGCAGGCTCCGAGCGCGAGCTCGCTCAGCGCGATGACCTGATCGGTGTGGCCCAGGTTGTATTCGACGGCCAGCAGGTCGGACCATGCGAAGCAGCGCGAGCGATCGTCGTGGACGACCTCTGACAGGCGAATGGCTTCACGCAGGTTGGAAGCAGCCATGTCGAACTCGCCGACGAGCCCGTGAATGCCGCCGAGCAACGTCTTCGCTGCGGCGCGCAGGTGTGGGTCTCGTGAGCGCTCGGCGATGGCGTTCGCCTCCTTCGCGACGACGAGCGACGCCTGGTACTTGCCCGAGGCCGCCAACGCGCGCGTGGCCGCGACCTTCTCGTGAAAGGACTCTGCCTCGGCCGGCACCGCGGCGACGACCTCTGGAGCCACGGCCGTGCACTCGAGCGGTGAGCGCAGTTGCTGTGACGCGGCGATGGCGTGAAGCACGACGCCGACATCGGCATCGTTCAGCTGCGCCACCAGCGCGCGCGCGTCGAGCACGTTCTCTTCGAGGCACGCGAGCTGGCGGGGCAGGGTGGGTGAGGGGCCACGTGAGAAGAAGCTGACGCTGCAGGTCTTCGAGCGCGCCTCGTCGAACGAGCGTTGCCAGGTCGTCAGGTTCGAGTCGACGCGGGAGAACGTCTCGGCCGCGTACGAGACCTTCGTTCGGTCGAAGGCAGCGCGCGCGGCGTCACGGGCCGACGGCGTCCACTGGGTGGTGAGCGCCGAGGCCTCACACTGGGCGGCCGTCGCGCGCTGACCGCCGGCGCCGAACGCGACGAGGGCGAACGTCGAGGTGACGGCGACGGCGGCCGCGACCCACCGCCACCTCGCGGCTCTGGCCGACCGCAGCGCCGCGAGCAGCTCGCGCATCGACGGGAACCGGTCGGCCGGGCTCGTCGACAGCGCGCGCTCCACGACGCGACGCACCGAGGCGGGTGCGCTCGAGCGCTTCCTCGTCGCCTGACCCGGCATCGAGCCCGTGAGCGCTTCGTGAAGGCTCACCGCGAACGCGTACTGGTCGCTCCTGGCATCGCACGCCGCGCCCTTGCGCTGCTCGGGAGCCAGGTACGCCTCGGTGCCCCGCACCACGCCGCTCTCTCCCGAGCCACCGACGCTCGCGAGGCCGAAGTCGGTCACCCGCACCCGCTCGTCTTTGCCGACCAGCACGTTCCCCGGCTTCACGTCGCCGTGCACGATGCCAGCCTGATGTGCGGCCGAGAGGCCTTCTCCGGCTTCGAGGAAGAGGTCGACGATCTGCTGCCAGGTGCGCGGCGCCGAGTCGAGCCACTGCCGCAGCGTGCGCCCCGAGACGAGCTCCATCGCGATGAAGGTCTGCCCGTCGGCTTCGATGACGTCGTACACGGGCACCACGTTCGGGTGCGCGAGCTGCGCCATGATGCGCGCCTCCGAGAGCAGCTGCTGCACGTCGCCGCGCCGCTCTCGAACGCACTTGAGCGCGACGTGGCGATCGAGCCGTGAGTCGTAGGCGAGGTAGACGAGGCCCATGCCGCCCGCGCCCAGGGGCTGCTCGAGCGAGAAGTGGCCGACCTTCGTGCCTCTCGGCAGCACGGCGTCGGCGGCCGGGGCCTTGTCTCGGCTGAAGCTCGAGCCCGTCGTCGAGAACATGGCGCGCGCGATGGCCGAGAGCAGCTCCCGGCACGACGCACACTGATCGGCGTGCGCCTCGATGCGAGCGCGCTCCGAAGGTTCGACGAGGTTCGCCGCGTACTCTCCAGCGAGCTCGGGCGCGACGTGCGGTTCGGTCACGCCTGGCTCACCACGGGCTTGCGCCCGCCCCCGACGCGGAACTTCGAGTCGGGCTGGAAGATGACCGAGCGCTCGAGCGCGACCGTCTTCACGGAAGCGGGAAGCCCTTCGAGCTGCGCATCGAGCAGCGCGCGGCGTGACGCAGGGCCCAGGCGCTCGAGGCGCAGCGTCGCGAGGTCGTCGACGCCCTTCGTCAGGCTCAGCTCCCACCCGGCAGGGAGCCCCGCAGAATCGGCCGCGCAGACCGACACGCGCGGCACGGACGGCAAGGCGGCTCGCAGCGCCGCGACCGAGGGCATGTCGGCGTTCGCGCCATCGCCGTCTTCTTCGTCCCACTCGAAGGTGGGCGCCCACGCGCGGCAGACGCGAACGTGCTCGAGCTCGAGCCACGTGCTCGTCGGCAGCTTCAGCTTCGAGACGTCGCCATCTGCGATGGTGAGCGAGAGCGACTTGAGGTTCTTCAGCGGCAGCGCGAGCAGCGCGTCGAGCTCGGCCATCGACACCGACGCCTGCAGTGACTCGAGCCGTGAGACGCCCTCGAAGTCGGCGAGCGCGAGCAGGCCCACCGACGTCAGCCCGCGCACGTGGCGCAGCCCGCGCATCTGCTTCGAGAACAGCTCGTCTTCGCTCGAGAAGCGCAGCGTGTGCACCGAGAGCCACCACGGCGAGTCGACGAGGCCCAGCGTGTCGTCACTGAAGGCGACGTCGGCCTCGGCGAGCGAGCCGTACTCCCACACGGCCGAGGCGAGGGGCACCACGCGGTTGAGGTCGCCCAGCCAGAACTCGCCCTGGTCGATGAGCGCTGCGCGCGAGGCCGTGCGCTCCTGCATGAACGCGCCGCGTGGGTCGTTGCGCGCGAGCCACATGTCGGCCCACACCCGCCGCGGCCCCTCGGCGTACGGGTCACTCGCGATGGCTTCGAGGCACTCGAGGTCGGCGGGCTCGAGCGTCTGGGCGGGCAGCACGAGGTCGAGCGGCTCCCGTTCCATCGGCTCACCATCGTCGTCTTCGCCGAGAAATCCGGGCAGGGCGGCGTTGGGAAGATCGAGCCACGGCCGCTGAGAACGGCCGAGCCACGTCACGCGGTGGCCCTTCCCCTCACGCTGCGCGAGCACGAACGGCTCGGCTTGATCGCTCGACGGCAGCTCCTGGCTGCCACCTTCGCCGCACAGGCCCTGGAAGCTGCGAATCGACAGCCCGTTGTCGTCCCAGCTCGGGCGGTTCGACCAGCCCACACCGACCGTGTCGCCCTTCGCGTCTTCGTCCCACTCGCTCGAGAAGAAGTCGGGCACGGCGCTCTTCGAGGCGAGGAGCGTCAGGTGTACGGCGTCGTCGGCTTCGTCGGCCCAGTACTGCGCGACCGCGGCCAACACCGATTGATGCTCGGGGTGGTCCTTGAAGTGCTTCGTGAGCCACGGCTCCAGCTCGTCTTGCAGCCAGAGGAGGCGTTCGACACTCGGGCTCTTCACGTCGTCGGACATGGGGCGGGAAGAGACCACGACTCGTGCGGCGATGAAACGACGGCGCCTACACCTGCGCGTGGGTGGCCCTGACTCTCGTCGCCGCGCTGACCCGGTGGGAGCCGACGAAGCACGCGCACCTGCGAGCGGTCCGTCGAGTGCACCACGGGGCGCGCCGTCGTTTCCCTCCCGAGGCTCCATGAACGTTCGTCTTTCGTTGGCCGTGAGCGCCGTTGTCGTCCTCTGTGCGGCGTGTGGACCCGAGACGATTCCCGTCAATGAGCTCGGCGACCGCGTCATCGTGCAGGTGCGAGGCGACTCGAGCGCGGCAGCGGCGAGCCCGATTCTCACGCTCGATGAACCGGGAGTGCTCGCGACCGAGAAGCTCACCGTGCGCCGAGCGTTTCCCTCGTTGTTCGTGACCGACGAGCTGCACGAGCTGCCGATGATGATTCTCGCGGGAGCCGATGCGGCGACGCTCGAAGCGCTGCGCCGTCACCCGCTCGTCGTCGATGCGTGGGCGGAGCAGCGGTACGAGACGCAAGACCTCGAGAGCTTCGGGCTCATTCAGCAACCGCAGGCGCTCACCGCGGGCTTCTCGGGAACGGGCGCGTCGGTGGCGGTGCTCGACACGGGCCTCGACTATCGCAAGTCGGAGTTCGGAGCGTGCAGCGCACCGGGCGCGGCCGGGTGTTCGGTGGCCTTCGTGCGTGACTTCGCGCCTGACGATCTCGCGCTCGACGCGAACGGTCACGGCACCAACGTCGCGGGCATCATTCACGGCATGGCGCCGGGTGCGCGCGTGCTGGGGCTCGACGTCTTCAACGGCTCGGGCGCGTCGTCGGCCGACATCATCTCGGCCATCAACTGGGTCATCGCGAATCGCGCGACGTACAACATCGTGGCGATGAACCTGAGCCTCGGTGGCGGCAGCTCGACCACCACGTGCCCGGGAGACGTGTTCGCGACGCCGGTCGCCTCTGCACGTGCCGCAGGCGTGTTGTCGGTCATCGCGTCGGGCAACAACGCGTACACGAACGCGATCTCCTCACCGGCGTGCGTGCCCGAGGCCATCTCGGTGGGAGCGGTCTACGACTCGTCGGTCGGCGGCCTCTCGACCTCGGTCTGCACCGACACGTCTTCCGCGGCCGACAAGGTCGCGTGCTTCAGCAACTCGGCCTCGTTCGTCTCGTTGCTGGCTCCCGGCGTGTTCGTCACTGCGGCGGGCTGGTCGATGTCGGGCACTTCGCAGGCGACGCCTCACGTCGCGGGTGCCGTGGCGTTGCTCGCTGCGCGCTTCCCGACTGACACTGCCTCGACGCGGGCGTCACGTCTCTTGAGCGGAGCGACGCTCGTTCGTGACGCGCGCAACGGCATCACGCGCCCGCGGCTCACGCTCGGCTCGACGTTCGGCGCCTGCAGCATCGGCCTCGACAAGACGACGCTCGCGCTTCCCGCAGGTGGTGGCAGCGGCACCATCACGGTGAAGCCCTCGGCGACCACGTGCACCTGGTCCCTCACGGGCCTGCCGTCGTGGCTCTCGTCTTCCAGCTCGGGCCAGGTGCTGACGGTCACCGTCACCGCGAACTCTGGAACGACGGCACGCGACGCGACGGTGCAGATCGCTGGTGCGACGGTGAAGGTGACCCAGGCCGCAGACACGACCGCGCCGACCGGAACCATCACGACGCCGCGCTTCACGCGAACTGCCGCTGTCACGGTCACGCTCTCGGCGACCGACCCCTCGGGCGTGACTTCGATGTGTCTGTCGACGGGAACGAGCTGCACGACCTTCGTCGCGTACTCGACCTCGGCGACGGTGACGCTCGCTGCGGGAGACGGCGCGAAGACGATCTCGGTCTGGTTCCGCGATGCACGCGGCAACACGACGGCGGCCATCAGTGGAACGACGACGCTCGACACCACGCTGCCGACGAACGGCTCGCTCACGGGAACGGCCTCGGGTGGAACGCTCACGCTTCGGTGGAGCGGCTTCTCCGACGCGCTCAGCGGCATCGCTTCGTACAAGGTCGTGCGCTCGACCTCGGCCACGGTCGACGCTCCAGTGAACTGCACGTCGGGCACGGTGCTGTCCTCAGGCACCGCGCTCACCACCTCGCTCTCGCTCGCGACGAAGACGACGGCCCGCTTCCGCGTCTGCGCCATCGACACGGCTGGCAATGTTTCCGCGGGGTCAGCGCTCACGTTCACGATGCCGTGAGCTGAAAACTCGATCGTCTCTGCGCCGCTGGTACCGTCGTGCAACAGGCTGCTTCACGGCCGTTGCAACACCCACGAACCCACCGCGACGCACGAGCGGAAGTGCACCACGCACCTCCGGACGGGAGAGTCATGTTCACGCGCCTCATGCTGGTCTTCGCCACGTTGACCGCGACGCAGGTGGCTGGAGCGAACGCCCGCATCTATGCGGTGACCTGGAGTCAGGGCGGCACGCTCATCGACCAGGTCGATCGCCAGCTGCGAGACGAGCTGCGTCGGCGTGGCGCGACGGTCATCGACGGTGACGCCTCGCGTGCTGCCATCGTGCTCAAGCCCAGCCTCGAGGTGTTGCCGGGTGCGTTGAAGCTGAGCGTCATCGGCGTGCGCACCGCCGACCACAAGCTGCTCGGCGCCATCTCGACGAAGGCGAGCGGAGCGAGTCAGCAGGCGTTGGTGAAGGCGCTCGTCTCGCGCACGTGCTCCGAGGCTGCACAGCTGGAATGACTCAGGCCCAGTCGGTGTGAACGAACGTGCCGGGGGCATCGACGCGCTCGTACGTGTGGCTGCCGAAGTAGTCGCGCTGCGCCTGAATCAGGTTCGCCGAGCCACGCGCGGTGGTGAGCGAGTCGTACCAGGCCAGTGAGGTTGCGAGCCCGGGAATGGCGAGGCCCGCGCTCGAGGCCGCCGACACCACGCGCCGCCATGCTGGGAGCCGCTTCGCGAGATCGCTCACGAACTCCGGAGCCAGCGCCAACAACTCCGGCTCGGGCGTCGCAGCGAACGCAGCCTGAATGCGCTCGAGGACCGCCGCGCGAATGATGCAGCCTGCCGTCCAGATGCGAGCGATCTCCGACATCTTGGTGCCGTAGCTGAAGGAGTTGCTGGCCGCGCGCAGCAGCTGAAACCCCTGCGTGTAGCTGGCCACCTTCGACGCGTAGAGCGCGTGCGCGAGATCGTCGACCGACACACCCGTCAAGCGCGAGCGGGCGGGACGATGCGCCGCCTCGGCCTTCACACGAACGTCCTTCTGCGACGACAGAATGCGCGCGTCGACCGCCGCAGTGATGGTGGGAATCGCGATGCCGAGCTCTGCCGCAGCCATCACCGTCCACTTCCCGGTGCCCTTCTGCCCTGCCTTGTCGAGGATGGCGTCGACCAGCAACGCCTGGGGCGCCTTCGGATCCTTCACGCGGTAGATGTTCGCGGTGATCTCGATGAGGAACGACGAGAGGTCGCCCGCGTTCCAGCGCGTGAACGTGTCGGCGACCGCGCCGCCATCGAGCCCGAGCCCTTCACGCAGCAAGAGCGCCGTCTCGGCGATCAACTGCATGTCGCCGTACTCGATGCCGTTGTGCACCATCTTCACGAAGTGACCTGCCGAGCCCAGCCCGCAGTGCGTGACGCACAGGCCCGACGAGGAGCGCGCCGCGATCGGCTCGAGCACCGGCTTGAGGCGCTCCCAGGCGTCGACGTCGCCGCCCGGCATCAGCGACGGGCCCTTGAGCGCGCCTTCACTGCCGCCCGAGACGCCCAT
>JAEUJR010000089.1 GCA_016793585.1 Archangium sp. | reverse complement strand
CGTCGCGGTGCACGACGTCGGCAGCGTGAGCAGGATCTGACCGTTCACGTGAACGTAGACGGTCTGGTACGTGGTGCCGTTGTACGGGAAGCCGAACGGCAGGGTCACTGCTGCGAACCCTTCGTCGGTGCTGCCGAACGACAGCGCTGAGGCGCCGACGAGCGACGTGTACGGAGCGGTCGTTCGCGTGAACGGGGGAATCTGCGCCCAGGCCTGAGCGGACACGACCATGACGGCGAGCACTGCCAGACGAACGTTCTTCACACCGATTCTCCCGAAGACTGAAAAGCAGCGCGGGCCCTTACCACGGCCCGCGCGAGCATCCGGCCGAAACCGCGTACCTCACTCAACTCAGAGGCACGCGACCTTGTAGTTCACCGTCATCGTCTTGCCGGGCTCAGGCACGTAGAGCGGCTCGAAGATGATCGAGTTCGTCGCAGCGTCGTAGCGCCACACGCGGGCGCCGCGGGCGTCGGTCTGCGGCAGGTTCATGCCGTCGATCTCGACCGTGATGACGTTGCCGTTCCCGAGGTCAGGCGTGCCCGTGAGGAAGAAGTTCGTGCGGAAGCCGAAGGCGTTCTTGCCGACGTTCTCGAGCGCGGTCGACCAGTTCGGGGTGCAGATCTCTTCGCGCACGCCGTTGGTCTGCGACACGAGCTGCACGTGCTTTCCGTCGTCACCGTTGCCGTCGTACACGCAGTTGCCGGGCGACGAGGGGAGGAACGGGCCGACCACGTTGTAGGTGAACGAACCGGGCCGCTGCACACCCTTAATGTTGAGCATCTGGTTCAGGTAGAACGAGACGGGCTGGTTGGCCTGATCCTGCGCGTCGGTGACGCAGACGACGGCGAGCACTGCGTCGGGGCGGAGCAGCCCGCCGTTCTTCGCCGGGTCGGTGATCTTGGGCGCGGTGAGGGCGCGCACGGCGGGCGCCATGCAGGTCTCGATGGCCGAGCCGTTGGTGCCGACGTTGACGGTCGCCGCGAACTGCATCTCGAGGCTGGGCGTGGTGGGCGTGAAGATCTTCGTGCCCGGCCACGGCGCGGGCGACGGCTTCAGATCGCCGGTCGCGCAGGCGGGGCACGAGCCTTCGTCATCGGCGTCGGTCGTGGTGATGCCGATCTGGAAGTCGACCTGGCTCGTCGTCGCGAACTTGATGAACGAGTTGAAGTTCTGGCCGAGCTGCATCTGCTTGTCGGACATCGAGCACGAGTCATCGACCACGAGAAGAATGTCGGCCTTGGGGCGCGAGTCCTGGCGGAAGGTGTCGGTGTTGCTGCCGTCCATGTCGCCCTTGCCCTGCAGGGTCACGAGGTAGTCGACCTGCTGGTTCGCCTGAACGACCTGAATTCGGTAGGCACCGGTGTCGGCGCCGATGTCGAGCGGGCGGTAACGCAGCTGGAAGGTGACCGGCGTGCCGCCCTGGTTCAAGCAGGGGCCGCTCGAGCCACCGACCGTGCAGGTCGGAAGGCCAGTGGTGACGGGAGCCGCCGCGACGCTGAACTCGTCGCAGCGACCAGGGCCGGCGCAGCCCGGCGAGCCAGCAGGAACGCCGGCCGCCGAGATGAGACCGGCGCCGACCCAGCGAACGGCCTGCGGGCACGCGTTGTAGAGCTGGAAGCTGCGAGCCGGCGAATTGCAGCCCGACTTCACGGTGCCGAAGTCGAGGGTGCTGGGCGAGATCACGAGGCAGCTCGGGGCGAGCGTCGCGGTGACCTGCACCCTGCCCTGCGGCCGCATCGGGTCGGAGACGTTGAACGACACGGCGCCCGTCACGTTCGTCGGGTTCGCGGGCAACATGCCCTGCGGCCAGGCGCGAGTGATGACGTTCATGCACTCCTGAGGCGCGAGCTCCTTCTCGGCCACGGAGCCTGCAGGCAGCGAGAACATCGCGTCGGAGCCGGCCTCGAGATCGAGGTTCGTCACGAGGCAGATGTCGCCCGTCTGCGTCGCCGGAGCGAGGTTGCAGATCTGGAACGACAGGTCCTTGTTGTTCGGCGGCGTGACGACGCCGTAGGCGAGGTTGAGCGGCGTGACCGAGTAGTTGCACGGAGGCAGCACCACAGGGCGCGCGGTCACGGTGATCGTCACCGCAGGCTCATCGGGGTCGTTCGAGAAGAAGGTGATCTCCCACTCCTTGTTGCCGGTCATCGCGTTGACGGTGGTGTTGGCCGGCGTGATGCGAATGGGCACGTCGAGCGACGCACGCGCTCCCGACGCCTCGATGCCGATGGCGGGGTCGTAGAGCCCCATGCCCGTCAGCGGCAGGTCGTCGGTGCAGGTGTTCGTCATCGTGTTGAACGTGCCGACGCAGATCTCGGCCGCAGACGACTCGGCGTTCTTCGGCGTGACTCTCCAGTACGGCTTGCCGGCGCCGTTCGCGCCCAGCTTCAGGTTGGCGGCCGGGTCAGGCGTCGCGGGCCGGGTGCCGACGTTGCGCAGCG
>JAEUJR010000069.1 GCA_016793585.1 Archangium sp. | reverse complement strand
GTCGATTGGAACAACGTAAATGCGCACCTCTTCGTTCGCCTCGTAGATGTTGAGACCGAGCCACTCTCCCTTTCCTGACGGGTTGGGAATGTGAATGGCCTTCACGCCGGGCTGGTTGATGACGTTGCGCCAGGTGCTGGGGGAGTAGACCTTCTTGTAGAACTTCATGGTGCCCTCCCAGTCGGAGGGGCTCTTGTAGCGGTGCTCGCCCACCTGACGGGCGGCGTCGGGCAGGGTGGCTCCGAGATCGCTCTCAGCGAACGACACGCCGGCGACCGCCACCAACCCCGCGAAAACCAAACGCTTCATCGCCGCCTCCATCACAGGAACTTCCAGGCTGAGATCACGTCCATGAAGACCGCCACGATGCCGTGGAGCAGGGCTCCATACCAGAAGCTCCTCGTCCTCAACGCGAGAATGCCCAGCGCAATGCCCGCGACGATGCTGCCCAGGGTCTCGAGCTCGGCCTTGCCCAGGTGCATGATCGCGAACGGCGCCATCTGCGCGAGCACCGCCGGCACGCGGCCCCACTTCGGCAAGAGCCCGTTGAGCATCCACCCGCGGAAGAGGAACTCCCAGCCGACGAAGTAGAGGAAGTAGCAGCACTCGTAGACGAAGAAGAGCTTGAGGCTCACCACGCTCTTGCCGTCTTCGGCGATCATGAACGCCGAGTTCCCCGCGAGCGGGTAGATGCCGTTGAAGGCGCTGAGCTTCGAGGCGATGAAGGCGGCGGGCAGCATCACGCCCAGGAACACCGCCGTGATCAGCAGGCCCTGTCGCCAGTTGCCCAGCCCGAAGCCGTACTTGCGGTGGAAGCTGCCCTTCGTGGCCACCGCGAGCACCAGCGGCATGATCAGGTACAGCACCAGCGACGAGCCGAACCACCAGAAGTGACCGAAGACGTTCGCGGCCGGGTGTTTGTCGAACCGATCACCGACCAGCGTGCGCCAGTAGCCGGTGTTGCCCTGGTAGTGCGAGACGATGAGCAGCGCACACGCTCCGCACATGATCACCGTCGGCTCCGAGAGGTAGCCGGCCAGGTATCTGCGAAAGAGCGTGACGAGCTTCTTCACCGGAGCGCCGCGTCGATTCGGTGGAGCGTCTCTTCACGGCCGAGCAGCTCGAGCGTGACGCCGATGCCTGGCGACGCCGTACCACCCGTGGCTGCGACACGAATCGGCTGAGCGACGGCGCCGGCCTTCACGTTCGCCGCCGTGGCGACGACCATCACGACGGGGTCGATGATCGCGGCGGTCCACTCCTTGAGCGCCTCGAGCTCGGTCTTCGCCTTCGCGAGCAGCGCCTTGCCCTCGGGCCCGAGGTGCTTCGCCGCCGCAGCGCCTTCGATGGTGACGCCCTTCGCGTAGTAGGGCTTCAGCTTCTCGGCCATCTCGACCAGCGTCGCCGAGCGCTCGTTGAAGGCGCGCACGCCCAGCTCGAGCTTCGCGTCACAGACCGCGTCGGGAACGCCCGCAGCCTGCAGGTACGGCAACAGCGCCATCGCGAGCTGCAGCGGCTCGGTGTTCTTCAGCCAGTGCTTGTTCGTCGCGGTGAGCTTCTCGGGGTTCCACACGCCCTGGCTCTTGCCCACGTGCTCGAAGTCGAACTTCTGGATGAGATCGTCGCGCGTGAAGATCTCTTCGTTGCCGTGGCTCCAGCCGAGGCGCGCGATGAAGTTGATCAGCGCGTGCGGAAGAATGCCGTTGGCCTTGTGGCGCATGACGTCGGCTTCGGGGTGCTTGCGCTTGCTGAGCTTCGAGTTGTCCTGCGCGAAGATCAGCGGAATGTGCGCGAACAGCGGCGGCGTCCACCCGAGCGCCTCGTAGAGCATCAGCTGGGGGAAGGTGCTGTTGATGTGCTCCTGGCCGCGGGCGACGTGGGTGATCGCCATGTCGTGATCGTCGATGACGCAGCCGAAGTTGTAGAGCGGCACGCCATCGGAGCGCATGATCACGAAGTCGTCGAAGTCGTCGTACGGCTTCTCGATGCGACCGAGCACCTGATCGTCGAAGCCGAAGCGGCCCTCGCGGCGCGGCATCTTGAAGCGAATGAGCGCGGGCTTGTCCGACGTGTCCTTCTTCTCGCGCCAGGGGCTCGAGAACTTGAAGCCGGCCGAGCGCAGATCATCGCCCTCTTTGAGCCCCTTCTCGGCAGCGAAGGCCTTGCGGGCAGCGGCCAGCTCCTCTTCTGTGGAGTAGTCGCGGTACGCCCAGCCGGTGTCGATCAGCTGCTGGGCCACCTTCGCGTAGTGGGCCAGCTTCTGCATCTGGAAGTAGGGGCCGTACGCGCCCTCTTTGCCCGGGCCTTCGTCCCAATCGATGCCGAGCCAGTTGAGCCCGTCGAGAATGGCCTGGAGCGACTCCTTGGTGCTGCGCTCCTGATCGGTGTCTTCGATGCGGAGCACGAAGGTGCCGCCGTGTTTCCGGGCGTAGAGCCAGTTGAAGAGGGCCGTGCGGGCGCCACCGATGTGGAGGTACCCGGTGGGGGAGGGAGCAAAGCGCAGACGAGGCTTCATGGGCGGGCGCACCTAGCAGACCGGGGGACAGGAGGGGATCAGTCTCGCTGACGACACGAACGGGCGCAGGCGCCTGCTTGAGGCTACGCTCGGGGCTTCGGCCGGGTTGAGGAGTTCTGCATGCGACGTGTTCTTCTGGCGTTCTGCCTCGCTGGCGTGGGGGCGAGCTCGTGTTTCGTCGGCCCCACCGAGCTGTGCACGGAGCCAGGCCTCGGCTGTCCCACCCCCGGTCGTGACGGAGGCTCGGGTGATGGTGGTGTCGGGGGCGGCGCGGCGGCTGGTGGGCGTGCGGGTGGTGCGGCCGGCGGTGGCGGAGCCTTCGCGGGCGGCCTCACGGGCGGCGGTGGCGGCTCGTTCGCGGGCGGTCGCGCTGGCGGGTCGGCAGGCGGGCGCGCAGGCGGTTCGGCCGGTGGCGCGATCGGTGGCGGCCCAGCCGGCGGTGTGGCTGGCGGTGGTGTGAAGGCCGGCGGAGGCGGCTCGATGGGCGGCGGCTTCGGCGGCGGCTCGATCGCGGGCGGGTTCGCGGGTGGGGCCATCGCGGGCGGCTTCGCAGGCGGTGCGGTCGCCGGTGGCTTCGCGGGCGGCGCGATCGCCGGAGGCTTCGCGGGCGGGTCGATCGCGGGAGGCTTCGCGGGCGGCGCGGTCGCCGGTGGCTTCGCGGGCGGCGCGATCGCGGGAGGCTTCGCGGGCGGCGCGATCGCGGGTGGTTTCGGAGGTGGCGGCGGGTTCGCGGGCGGTTCGGCCGGCGGGCCGGGAGAGAGCTGCTTCTCGCCGATCGTGCTGACGATTCCGTCGACGGTGATGGGCTCGACCATCGGCGCGGCCGGCAATCATGAGTTCAACCCACAAGGCGGCGCGATCTGCCGTCGCACGGGCACCAACACGCCCGACGTCGTCTACGCCTTCGTGGTGCCTCCTGGCAGCACGGCGGCGGCCGTGCTCACGCCTTCTCCGGGCTTCGACGCGGTGATCAACCTGGTCGGCGATCCCTCTTCGTGCGGCTCGCCGGGCAACCCGAACCGGGTGTGCCTCGCAGGCGCCGACGACCCCGAGCGGGTCAGCTACACCAACACCTCGACGGTCGCGGTCGCCGTCTACCTGGTGGTCTCGGGCTTCACGACCAACAGCCAGGGCACCTTCTCGCTGTCGCTGAGCTTCAACGAGGGCGATCGGTGTGAGGCGCCGGTCAGCATCATGCCGGGCACGCTCGCGGGTGAATCGATCGCGAGCTTCACCGACGACTACCGCAACGCCGGCACGAGCTGCGCTGCGCGCTCGTTCGGGCCCGATCGGGTGTACCGCATGAGCGTGCCTGCACAGACGACGCTCAGCGTGCAGGTGGCTCCGGTGAACGTCGACACGAACATCTCGTTCGCGCTCTCGGCGCCGGCCTGCACGGCGCGCCAGTGCGTGGGCACGGCTGGCGACACGGTGGGCGTGGGCGCCATCGATCGCGCCACCTTCACCAACAGCGGCAACGTGGCAACCGACGTGTTGATCATCGTCGACGCCGCGCAGGCGACGACGGTGGGCACGTTCACGATGACGACGGCGCTGGGCCCAATCAGCGTGGTGGGCGACACGTGCGCCAGCGCGGTCAACCTCTCGGCCGGAGCGTTTCTGCCGAACGAGACCCTCATCGGCTACACCGACGACTTCACCACCGCGGGGAACTGCGACTACCGAATCGCGCCCGACCGCGTGTACTCGGTCGACGTGCCCGGCTTCACCCAGCTCACCGCGCGGGTGACGCCCACGGTGATGGGCTTCGACCCGACCATCAGCGCGATGGCCGGCGCCTGTGGAACGAGCGTGACCTGCGCGGCGTTCGGCGTGCCCTCCTCGGGCGGTCGAACCCTCACCCTGACGAACCCGAGCACCACGGTGGTGCGGGTCTTCCTCGTGGTCGACGGCATCGCGAGCGGCGCGTCGACCTTCAGCCTCGGCACCGCGCTGTCGACGATCTCGTTCGACGCGGGCGTCTCCGACGCGGGCGTTTCCGACGCCGGGTTCACGCTGGGAGAGACCTGCAGCCAGCCCGACACCATCTCGTTCGGCGTGCCGATGAACGTGCCGCTGGGCAGCTCGTTCAACGACGTGAGCGGCATGTCGGCTTCGTGCCAGTACGGGGTCGGCCCCGATCGCATGTACCGCGTCACCATCGGCGCCAACCAGCGCCTGACGGTGGTGGGCACACCGCAGGGGCCCATCGACGTCGCGCTCTCGCTCGCGAGTGACTCCATGTCGTGTCTCGCCGGCGCGTGCCTCACGGCCATCAACGCCTCGACGGCCGGCGGCAGCGAGACGCTCGTCTTCGACAACGCGACGCCGCTCGCGCGACAGGCCATCATCGTCGTCGACTCGCTCACGCTGGCCTCGGGGAACGTGAACCTGTTCTCGACGCTCTCGAACATCAACACCGTCGCCGAGACCTGCGGCAATGCGCTGCCGATCGCCGCGTCGCAGACCCTCAACGCGCAGACGACCGCGGGCTTCACCAAGGACTACAACTTGATGGCGCCAGGCTGCGTGTCTCCGCTGGGGCCAGAGACCGTCTACGCGGTCTCCCTGGCGGCCAACCAGACGTTGACGGTGACGATGACGTCGCTGGACGACGCGGCGATCAACATCGTCGCAGGCCCGGCGGCGTCGTGTGGCGCGGTGATGTCGTGCCTCGCCAGCGCCGACACTGGGGCGACCGGCCCTGAGACTGCCGTCTTCACCAACGGGCCCACCCCGCAGACCGTCTTCGTCATGCTGGCGCGCTGGGGCAACAACGCCTCGACGCTCGTCTATGACGTCAGCTTCACGCTCTCTCCCTGAGGATGCGCTCCATGACTCGACTCCTGTTGCTCCTCTCGGCGTTGGTCGCGTTCGGCGCGCTCGCCACGACGTTGGTCGCGATGGATGTTCCCGCCCTCACGCGCTCTTCCGATCTCGTCGTGCGTGGCACGGTGGTGCGCATCGAGTCTCGGTGGACGCTCGATCACCAGCGCATCGTCACCGACAACGAGATTCTCGTGAGCGAGACGCTCAAGGGGAATCAGGTCGGCAAGACGGTGGTCGCCATGCAGCCGGGGGGCGTCGTGGGCGACGTCGGCCAATTGGTGCACGGCGCCGCCACGTTCGCGCTCGGTGACGAAGTGGTGGTCTTCCTCGAGCGGCGCGGCGATCGGGCCTTCGTGGTGGGGCTCGCGCAGGGCCGCTTCGTCGTCGATCGCAGCGGGCCCGAGCCGATGGTGAAGACCGGCGAAGACGAGCTGTTCCTCGTCGACGCGAAGACGCACCAGCCGGTGGAGGCGCCCGT
>JAEUJR010000024.1 GCA_016793585.1 Archangium sp. | reverse complement strand
CACGCAGGCGCGACCTTCACCAGTCGAACGCCCTCGAAGCTGCCGGTGACGATCTGGGCCCGCGTCAGTGCTCGTCGAAAGCCGTTCCACTCGCCGGGGTTCGCGGTCGCGATGACGGGCTTGAGCTTCGCTTCGACGGCGATGCGTTCACCAACCTCGACCGAAGGCGAATCGAACCCGAAGAGCTGCGCTCGAAACCGCGCCGGCTGGCCCGCCGCACGTGACACCTGCACGAGCAACTGCACGCCGCCCTCGACCCGCCTCGCCGACTCGACTTCGCCTTCGATCACCACGCGCTTGCCCGCTTCGAGCTCGGGCCCTTCGGTGGCTCCGTGGAGCGACGCGAGCCCGCCACCCAGTGCGACGCACGCGATCAACATCGCGACGCGCGAGAACGGCTTTCCCTGTCGCCAGAAGGCGATCAGCCCACCCAGACAACCGACCACGAGGAACAGCCAGCGCGGCGGCTCCGTTTCAGCTGCGAGTGCAGCCCCCACGAGCAACGCCACCACTGGAAACACCGCCGGGCGATTGCCCAGCGCCCACCACGTCCACCCGCCCATGTCCCACCCCCGCCCACCAACACGCCCATGGGCAGGCTAGGAGATGTGTGAGTTTGTAGTCAACGCCAAGGTGTGGTAAGAATGGGTTCTTCCGACCGAGACGGCCGGAAAATAAGCAGCAAAAACAAGGAGTTGTCGAGTGTTCAAGCCAGGTGACAAGGCGGTCTACCCCGGCCACGGCGTCGGGGAAGTGGTGGGCATCGAGCACACCGAGGTGGCCGGCCAGCGACAGAGCTTCTACGTGCTCAAGATGCTGGAGAAGAACGGCGGCCGGTTCCTCATCCCCATCAACAAGATCGGCCAGGTCGGCCTGCGAGAGATCATCTCCGAAGACGACGTGAAGCAGGTCTACGCGATCCTCAAGGAGAAGGACATCTCGGTCGACTCGACCACCTGGAACCGCCGGTACCGGGAGTACATGGAGAAGATCAAGACGGGCTCGGTGTTCGAGATCGCCGAAGTGCTCCGCGATCTGTACCTGCTCAAGGGCGACAAGGACCTCTCGTTCGGTGAGCGCAAGATGCTCGATACCGCGCGTTCGCTGCTCATCAAAGAGCTCGCGTTCGCCAAGGGCGTCACCGAGCAAGACATCGAGAACGATCTGAAGAAGATCTTCAACATGGCCTGAAGCGTTCGAGCCGGGTCTTCCCGCTCGAGTGGACCCCGGACTGCCCAGCGCACTCCGGGGTTCTTTCTTTTCTGCGCATCACGAGGGTTGTGTCGTGACCGACAACGCGAGTCCGCCGCCGAGCGCCGATGAAGGGCCCATCAAAGAGCCCACCGCCATCGAGGAGCGCCGCGAAGAGCAGGAGAAGCGCATCGCCGAGCTCGAGGCGAAGTTGGCGCGCCCGAGCAACGTGGGCGTGACACCCGTCGTCGCCATCGTCGCCCTCGCGTTCTCGCTGTACCTGATCTGGGGCCAACGCTCCGATCTCGAGTACCAGTTCACCGCGCCGAAGGAGCCGATCGATCTCGGCGCCGAAGGTGGCTATCGCTTCGATCTCGCGCAGTCGAATCGCTACGTGATGGTGCATGGCAGCCCGTCACCGCGCGGGTGGTTCTTCATCGAGCGCAACACGACGGTGGTGGTGGTGGGCATTCTCGATACGCCGATCATCCTCCGGCGGCCGACGTTGCCTTCCGAGAAGTGGACGCCCGGAGAGCCGCCGCCACGCCCCGACCCGCGGCCGTTCACCGTCAAAGGCCGACTGCTCTCGCGAGAAGAGGCCCCGGTTCGCTACGCCGACGCCTTCACGGAGTACGAGAAGTGGCTGGGCACGCCCGCGAAGTGGATTCTGCTGCAGGAAGACAAGCCAGGCGGCGATCTCGGCGGCCAGGCGTGGGTGGCCGTGCTTGGCCTCTTCGCAGCGCTGAACTTCTGGTTGCTGATTCGAGGCACCATGCGCCTCGTGGTGCGCGGCTGAATCTTCACGGGGTGACGAGGCGCGAGCAGACCACCGTGAGGTTTCGCATCGGCGCTGTGGTGCCGAAGTTCGAGCTGATGCACTGCACGTCGAACCCGCGCTGCGCGCTGCCGTTCGTCACCGCTGCGACCGAATAGACCCCCACGCCAGCGTTCGAGCAGGTTCCCGTCCACGTCAGCGCGAAGAGCCCGGCGGGGCAGAAGCACGGGCCGATGGCACACGTCGCGGTGGTGGCTCCGACGCTGAAGTTGCTCGCAGAGATGACCTGGCCTGCCCCCTTGGCGACGAACTGCAGGTCCTGGGTTGCAGCCGAGCCTGTCGCGACGATCGAGTTCCAGCCGATGCCCACGCCCTGGGTCAGGTTGTCGTGGCGAACGTCGAGAATGGGCTCGGTGGGCGAGGTCGTGCTCGAGCTGACGAACAGGCCTCGGGTCGCCTGGGGCGGTGGCGCGACCGAGGTGATGGTTGCTCCCGGCTGAACCCTCACGCCGACGCCGACGACACCCACCTTCGCCTCGAGCCACTCCTTGAGCTGGGCGAAGTTGGTGTTGACCTCGCTCGCGGACGCCGGCGTGTCGGCGGCGAAGCAGAACGGCAGTCCGTTGGGACAAGCGCCGTCGGCGGCCGATGCGACCGTGCCGAGGAGGACCGCCAGGAGTCCCCCACTGGCTGCGAACTTCAGCGCGCGGCGCAGCGTCGAGCGTTCGGCCTCGAGCGTGGCGAGGCGAGCGCGAAGGTCGACGAGCTGTTGGGAGAGGTCGGTCGAGTCGTTCATGCTTCCGACTCTGACAGACCCAGAGTCGTCAGTCGCCGAACGCGTCGTCGATGCTGGTCTTGCTCGGCGCCTTCTTCGGAGCCGGCTTGGGCGCAGGCGCGGGAGCGTCGTCATCGCCGCCGCCACCACCGCTCAGGTTCGCCAGCGCCCCCTTCGCTTTCGAGTTCGCGGGGTCGTTCTTCAGCGAAGCGCCATACGCAGCCTTGGCCTTCTCGTCGTCGCCGTT
>JAEUJR010000006.1 GCA_016793585.1 Archangium sp. | reverse complement strand
CGGCTGCGCGACCGCGACACCCCGGTTCAGTCAGGAATTGGCGACCGCGTTCGCGCAAGACGACATGCGCCGGCTCGAGACCGACGACCTCGAGGTCTACTACCCGGCCGCGCACAAAGAGGCCGCCGAGCGCGTGGCCCGCCGCGCGAGCGAGTGCCTCAAGTCGTTTCGCGCGCTGCAGACGACCGAGCGCCCGCGCGAGCGCGCCCTGCTCTTCCTCACCAGCGCGAACTTCAACAACGCGTACGTCACCGGCCAGCTCGTCGGCGAGCCGCTGCACTCGGTGAACCCGCTGCAGACGTCGATGGAGCTGCTCAACTGGTACGGCCTCTCGGGCGCGGGGCCGGGAGACGTGAGCTGCCACGAAATGTTCCACTACGCGCACTTCGAGCAGGTCGAGGCGTTCTGGCGCGTGGTGAACGTGGTGACGGGCCCGGTGCTGTCGTCGCAGATCTTCCTCGAGCGGTGGTTCACCGAAGGCGTGGCGCAGTACTACGAGGGGCGCATCAAACGAACGGTCGGCCGGCCGAACAGCCCGATCTATCGCGGAGTGTTCGACTCGTTCGTCGACGCGCGCGGCGGCTCGCTGGGCCCGGGAGACTTGAGCGCCAATCAACGCGAGCTGTACCCGTACAGCGGCGCGTATCTGACCTCGCTGCCCTTCGTGGAGTGGCTCGTCGAGCGCGGCGGTGAAGAGGCGCTGTGGAGCCTGATGGATCGTCAGGGCCGGGCGTTCTTCGCGCCCTTCGGCGTCTCGCTGCGGTTCAGCGAGGTGTACGGCAAGACGCTGGGGGATCTCGTCGACGAGTGGTCGCGCGGCCTCGAGCGCACGCACGTGACGCGAGCACGCCCGGCCGATCAGAAGACGCTGCGTGAGAAGCTCGGCCAGCTCGCGCGTATCGCCGTGCATCGACCCACGGGAGCCATCGCGCTGGTGCAGTCAGGCAACGACGAAGTGCCGATGCTGCGGTTGCTCGAGAAAGATGGCTCGGTTCGGTTCGAGCGGCACCTGACGCAGATCTTCTTCGGCCGGCAGTGGGTGCAGGTCGGCCCCGTCACGATGAGCGGGCTCTCGTTCACCGCTGACGGGAAGTTCCTCTTCCTCATGAACGAAGATCTCATCGCGCGCGGCGACACGCGCACACAGCTCTGGAAGATCGAGACGACCACGGGAGACGTGGTGCAGGTCTGGCAGGACGTGGGCCGTGGTCAGGGCGGCGCCGTCAACGCCAATGCGACGGCGTACGTCTTCGTCGACTTCGTGGCCGGGCAGTCGCGGCTGGTGTCGTTCGACCTCGAGAAGGCGACGACGACGGTGCTGTACACGCCTCCGGCTGGCGTCTCGCTCGCGTCGCCCTCGATGCTCGGCGAACGAATCGTCTTCTCGCAGCTCGATGGCAACGGGTGGAATCTGAGGGTGCGTGAGGGCGACGGCTCGGTGCGAGCGCTCACCGACGACGGCGCATTCAACTACGGCGCGAAGTGGCTCGACGACCAGCACGTGAGCTTCACCCGCTCGCAGCACGGGCGCCTGCAGGTGCATCGCCTCGCGCTCGACACGGGGCGGCTGGAGCGCCTCACCGACGCACCGTGGACCATGCTCGATGCGTGGCCGACCGAAGACGCGTTCGTGTTCGTGAATCGTGACGGCACACAGTGGTCGATCGATCGCGCTCCGGCGAACGTGCTCGAGGTCGTCAGAGAGGGCGTCGTCATCGCGCAGTCCGACACGACGATGGAGGCCGATGCGGGTGTGAGCGAAACCGACGCTGGCGTCGTCTCGCCCCCGCCCTTCCCCGATTCGCCGCCGCTCGTCGTCACCAACGACGAGCCCTACTCGAGCGTCGACCACCTCTTCCTGCCGCAGTTGCGTCTGCCCGCTGTCACCGTGCTGCCCAGCCTCGACGAGAACCAGAAGATCACGTGGACCACGACCGTCTATGCGTCGCTCAGCGGCAAAGACCGGCTCAGCAAACACAACTGGGCGATCAACGGCACCTTCGCCTGGCCAACGCGGCAGTGGAGCGCCTCGGCCGAGTACGTCAATCAACAGCTCGCGCCGTGGCAGCTCGGGCTGTTCGGTTCACGAGATGCGGTGACCGACGGGGCGTTCTGGTCGGCGTCGATCTCGGGCGGGCGCACCTTCTTCACCGTGCCGGTCTCGTTCGCGATGCGCGCCCTCGTCAGCGAGACGACCTTCAGCTCGGGCCCTTCGTTCCTCGAGAAGTACTTCGGGCCCGAAGTGTCGATCTCGTTCTCGGGCGCGGAGTCGACCTCGTACGGCGGCCCGCAACGCATGTTCGCCGTGAGCGCCACCGCCCGTGCGTACCCGACCGCGTTCGGCAGTGATCGCAACCTGTTCGATCTTCGCGGCACGTTGTCGTTCGCGTTGCCGATGCCGTTCACCCAGCGGCACTCGTTCGTCGGAACGTTCATCGGCCGGTGGTTGCCGGGGTCTCCTGAACGATCGCTGCGGGTCGGCGGTCAGCCGCTGGGCGTCTCGATCTTCCAGAGCCAGAAGAACGCCGACGTGCCCGCGGGCCCAGGCGGCTATCTGCCGGGCACGCTCGCCGAAGCAGTACGCGGCTACGAGGACTACACGATTCGCACCGAGGCCGCGGGCGTTGGCACCGTGCGCTACCGCTACAGCTTCATCATCGATCGCGGCACGGCGTCGATCCTCTGGCTGTTCCCTTCGTTCTTCGCGCGACAGTTCGACGTCGAGGCGTTCGGGTCGGCGGCGCTCACGCGGCAGCTGCAGTGGATGCGGTCGGCCGGCGGCGCGGCGAGCTTCCGCTTCAACCTCATGGACATCATCCCGCTCTCGCTCTCGTACCAGTACGCGTGGCGGTTCGACTTCAACCTCGGCGGCATGCACAGCGTCTTCGTCTCAGTGGAGTGACTTCATGGCCTCGATTCAATTCCTCGGCGCAGCAGGCACGGTGACGGGCTCGAAGTTCCTGCTCGAGCACGACGGCAAACAGGTGCTGATCGACTGCGGCCTGTTCCAGGGGCCGAAGGAGCTGCGGCTTCGCAACTGGGCGCCGACGCCGATCGACGTGAAGCGGCTGAACGCGATCGTGTTGACCCACGCGCACATCGATCACACCGGAGGCCTGCCGCGGCTGGTGGCGCAGGGCTATCGCGGGCCGATCTTCTCCACCGGCGGCACGCGCGATCTCTGTGGGCTGTTGCTGCCCGACTCGGCGCGCATTCAGGAAGAAGAGGCGCGCTATGCGAACAAAGAGGGCTACTCGCGGCACTCGCCTGCTCTGCCGCTGTACTCCGAGGCCGATGCACGGCGGGCGCTCGAGCTGTTCGAGACCTTCGGCTACGGCCGCGCGCGCGAGATCGTGCCGGGCATTCTGCTGACCTTCGTGCCCGCCGGTCACATTCTGGGCAGCGCGATCTGCGTGTTCGATCTGCTCAGCTCGAAGCAGCGCGTCGTCTTCTCGGGCGATCTCGGGCGGTACAACGCTCCGATTCTGCGCGACCCGACGGCCGTGGAGTCGGCCACCACGCTCATCGCCGAGAGCACCTACGGCGACCGGGCGCACAAAGAGACGCAGCCAATGGAGCTGCTCGCCGAGATCGTGAAAGAGACCTCGAAGCGCGGCGGCGTCGTCGTGATCCCTGCCTTCGCCGTCGGTCGCACGCAGGAGATCCTGTACCACCTCGACAACCTCGAGCGGGCGAAGCGAATCCCCGAGCTGCCGGTGTTCGTCGACTCGCCGATGGCCTGTGACGCGACGCCGATCTACCTGGCGCACTCGGGCGATCACGATCTCGACATGAAGAAGCTCGTCATCGACGGCAAGACGCCGCTGCAGACCCGCTACACGAAGTTCGTGGTGTCGGCGAACGAGAGCAAACAGCTCAACCACTTCAAGGGGCCGGGCATCATCATCTCGGCGAGCGGCATGGCGACGGGTGGGCGAATTCTGCACCACCTCAAACACCGCGTGTCTGACCCGAAGAACACCATCGTCTTCGTCGGCTACCAGTCGGTCGGAACGCGCGGCCGCCGCATGCTCGACGGAGAGCCGACGATTCGGCTGCACGGCCAGGAGGTGCCCGTTCGCGCGCAGCTCACGCAGATCTCGGGCTTCTCGGCGCACGCCGACTGGACCGAGATGCTTCGGTGGATGGATGGCTTCACCACGCCGCCCAAACAGGTGCTGCTGGTGCACGGCGAAGACTCGGCGCTGGCCGCCCTGAAGACCCGAGTCGAGGCCAAGGGTTGGCCCACCTCCATTCCCCGACACCTCGAGAAGGTCGAGCTGGTGCGCGCCAGCTGAACGCCCGTGCTAGCGTTTTCCGTCATGACTCGCTGGGTCTTCGCCACGCTCGCCGCCCTCGTCCTCGCTGCGCCGCTCGCGTTCGCCGACAAGCCGCGCCGCGGTCTTCAGAAGTACGAAGACGACTCGACCGAGGTGAAGGATCTGAACAAGAAGCCCAGCAAGGTGAAGACCTGGGTCGAGAGCGAAGAGAACGCGCCCGAAGAAGTCACCTTCCCGTGGATGCAGCTCGGCGGAGCGCTGCTGTGCTTCGCCATCGCCGCGCCGTTCGCGTGGAAGCTGTTCGGAAGCGTGAACGAAGAGATCGCCTCGACGAAGGACGACAAAGACCCGGCCCCGGTTCGGGTTCGTCGCAAGCTGACTGGCGAGCGCTCGAGCGGCGCCTGATCACCTCGGCAACACCTCGACCAGGTCGTTCGTGATCGTCACCCGAATCGGCAGAAACGCCTCGAGCACCTTCGCGTGCGTCGTGAGGTGGTCGGAGATCACGTGGGCCTTGAAGCGCGAGGGCTGCGGAGCGCCGAGCAGCCCTGCCGCGGCGAGCCCCATCGGCAGCAACACCTGATCGCCTGCGTGCTCGTCGAGCGACCCCGCTCCACGCAGCCAGGCACGGGCTTGTGTGGCGGCGAGCCGGCCGACCTCTTCGGCGGGTACGCGACGTTCACCCAGCGACGAGAAGCCGGCGACCGTCTGGCCCTGCGTCTCGGCCGTCACCAGCACGGCGGTGCCCTTCGAGTGCGCCACGGGCGGCGACTCCACGTCGAGCTCGACCGGCACGCCCAGATCGTTCAGCGCGCGCCGGGCCGTCTCGCCCTGACGACTGGCGATCTCGAGCGGCAACCCACCGACGATGGAGCGGACGACGAGCCGATCGATTGGCGTACGTGCCGAGAGGTCGATCGGGCGCGGGGCACCGACGGGCTCGACCTGGACCCAGAGCCGCCCGCCACCCTCCGGAAAGAAGCCCGCCGCCTCGAGCTTGAAGCGCACCGAGAACCCCCAGTGCTTCACGAGCGGTGCCCAGACCCGCGCCACGTAGTCGAACGAGGGGCTGGCGATGACATGCGAGCCACCGGTCAACGTGAGCGAACCACCGCCCGCGAGGGCGAGTGGGTAGACGAGGCAGTGAAAGAGCAGATTGGTCGAACCTGCGGTGCCGACGTGAAAGGCGTACGCGCCGGGCTTCGTCGCCTTCGGGTGAAAGGTGACCTGGTGGCTGCCGAGGGAATCGCCTTCGACCTCGGCCTCACCCAGCTTCGCCGCGCCCTGCACGCAGGTGAGGTGCTGCGCCTTGAGGCCGGGCGGCTTTCGCTTCGCGCGCACCTTCTCGAGCCGAAACGGCTGGCCGGTGATGAGCGACAACGACAGCGCCGAGCGCAGCACCTGCCCGCCACCTTCGCCTTCGCTGCCGTCGAGCACGATCACGCGGCCATCGTCGCAGAGCGTGCACGGCTCCTGACGAAAAAGAACCGCGAGCCGCAGGTGGAAACGAAACCGCCCGACCTCCTGTGACGGAAGCCGGGCGGCGACGACGTTCAGCGCGGGCCGATCAGAAGCCCATGCCACCGTCGACGTCGATGGTGCGGCCGTTGAAGTAGTCGCACTCGAGGACGAACTTCACCGCGATCCACAAGTCCTCGGGCACGCCGATGCGACCGACCGGAATGCTGGCGGTGAACGCGTCGAGGGCCTTCTGGTTCATGCCCTTCGTCATCGGCGTTTCGACCATGCCGGGCGCCACCGCGCCGACGCGAATCTTGAAGGGAGCGAACTCCTTCATCCACGTCACGGTGTTCGCCGCGAGCGCCGCCTTGGCCGACACGTAGTTCGACTGGCCGCGGTTCCCGTGGCGGGCGATCGACGACATGTTGACGATGACGCCGGGGCCCTGCTCCTTCTCGACCATCTTCGCGACGACCTCGCGCACCATGAGCGTCGCGCCGATGAGGTTCACGCCGAGCACCGCGTTGAACTGATCGAGCGACATCTTGGTCACCGCGCCGGTGGTCTTGTCCTTCTTCACCAGCAGGCCATCACGCAGAATGCCGGCGTTGTTGATGAGGCCGTTGAGGCCGCCCATCTGCTCGTGCGCCCAGGTGACGAACGAGGCGATGTCGTCTTCTTTCGAGACGTCGAGCCGGCGGCGATGAATGCCGGCGGGCAGGGCCTTGAGGCCCTCTTCGTTGACGTCTCCCACGGCAACCTTCGCGCCCGCCTCGAGCAGCCGCGTGGCGAAGTGCGCGCCCATGCCCTGGGCGCCGCCGGTGACGATGATCTTCAGATCCTTCAGGTTCATGCCGTTCTCTCTTTCATCCAGGTGACGAGGGCCGGGTACAGCTTGTCGGCGGCCTTGCTTCCCACGACGGCGCCCACGTGACCACCGGGGACCGAGAGAACCTTCGTGTCCTTCGAGCTGACGGCCTGGTTGATCGCCACGGCGGCGTTCGGCGGGCAGATGTTGTCTTTGTCGGCGGCGATGGTGAGCAGCGGGCAGTCGATGGCCTTCAGATCGACGCGTTTGCCACCGACGTAGTGCTTGCCCTGCAGCAGCAGGTTGTTCTGGTAGAGGTCCTGAATGTAGGTGACGTACGCGGCCGCGGGGAATGCGACGTTGTCACTCGCCCACGCATCGAGCGCGTCGTAGCCAACGCGGAAGGCGGGGTCGAAGCCCTTCTCCATCAGCGTGACCATCTTCGAGAGATCCTGCGTGGGGCGCAGCAGCTTGAAGCCAGACTGCATCTGCTCGGGCGACACGTTGCCGGCGTTGGCGACGACCTCGGCGTCGAACCAGCGCGGGTCGGTCATCACGCCCAGGTGGCCGGCCTTGGTGAAGTCGATGGGGCCCAGCAGGTTGACGAAGCCGGCGTACTTCTCGGGGTGGAGCGCGGCGTGCACCGAGGTGATGGTGGCGCCCATGCAGTAGCCGAGCACCGAGGCCTTCGGCTTGCCGCTCTCACGCAGCACGCGGCGGAACATGCGATCGAGGCGGGCCAGCGCGTCGGCCCACGTGAAGTAGCGGTCGTGATCTTCGGGCGCGCCCCAGTCGAGCAGGAAGACGTCGAGCCCGGCGTTCACGAAGGCCTCGACCACGCTGGCGCCCTTGCGCAGATCGAGCACGTACCAGCGGTTGATCATCGACGGCACGAGGAACACGGGCGGCGCGTCGACCAGGGCCACGTCGGTGGTCGGGTGAAAGCGGTACAGCTTCGCGGGCCCGTCTTCGAGAACGGTGCTGCGCGGCGTGGGCATCAACGAGGGCTTTTCGAACATGTGAGGGCGGGCCTTGAAGGTGAAGAAAGAGTGCCGCCGTGATCGGCCTGGAGCTTCCGATCACGGCGACGTTGCTGCGGCTGCGAACTCGGTTCAGCGAACGAAGAACTCCATCGCCTTGCGCGAGCTCTCGATGGAGAGCTTGCGGGCGCCGGTGGCCAGCTCGTTGACGTAGTTGAACTGCGTCTTCATGAGCTCGCCCATCTCGTCGATCTGGGTGTTGCCGTACTCGATCCACTTCGTGTGGGCCTTGCTCATCTCGTCGAACATCGTCTGAAGGCGAACGTTCTGGTCGTCCATCGCCTTCTTCCACTGCTCGGTCCCGGGAAGCTGCTGCACCTGCGAAGCGGTCTTGTTGGTCTCAGCCATGATCGTGTCTCCGTGAAAGGGTTGTGCTGCGCTCGACGACTCCGGCCGCTCTCGACCGGAACGCACACAGAATACGCACGGAACGCGACGCGTCAAGCGAGAATTTGTGCAGCGCAACAAACCGACGTCATTTCCTTCGCTTTTGCAGTGACGCCTTGAGCTCGTCGAGCTCGCGTCGAAGGGTGTCGACGTCGTTCTGGGCGGCCGGGGGCGGAGCAGCAGGCGGCGCCTGGGGTGGCTGCTGCTGATTGCCTCCCAGCCATCCTCCTTGACCGAGGAAGGGGTTGAGGGCCAGCAACGGGTTGAAGGGCATGATCGACTGAGTCGACTTGCGGGCCTGAAGGTAGAGCTCGAGGGCCCCCTGCACGTAGCGGCCGAGGAACTCGGCGAGGGCATCGTCTCCGAGACGAATCAGCTGATGGAGCAGCGTGGCGGGGAACAGGGTGTCGGCTCCGCGGCTCTCGATGATGATCTGCGTCAGCGTCTCTTGCGTGAGATCGCGGTTGGTCTTCGCGTCGATGACCCGCGCTTCGGCGCCCGCGCGAATCTTCTCGGTCAGCTCCTCGAGCGTGATGTAGCGGCTCGACTCGGTGTCGTAGAGGCGGCGGTTTCCGTACTTTTTGACGAGCATGGGAACGGCCTTAGCAAGCGCGTTGTGCAACGCAACAGCCAGCCCTTGACACGAACGCCACAAAGCGTCATTTGCGGCCCACTTTGCTGCAACCGCACATGACCCCAGTCGCGAGCCTCGACCGCGCCGGACGCCGCCCCGGGTGGGGTGGATTCGCCGCAGCCGAGCGCGTATGGGCCCGCCCGGAGGTCGCCTTGCTTCGTCTTCGACTCGTGGTGCCGTGCCTCATCGTCGTCGCCTGTGGAACCAACCCGCCCGCGCCTGACTGCCGCGTGGGGGCCGACTGTGCGAGCGGCGTCTGCACCGGTGAAGGCAAGTGCCAGCCCGTGCTGATGGGCGGAGGCTCTGCTGGTGGAGGCTCCGCGTCTGCGGGCGGTCAGGCCGGGGGCTCTGCCGCTGGAGGCTCCGCTGGCGGTCTCGCGCTGGCTGGAGGCACAGGCGGCGGCTCGACCTCGACCGGTGGTGGCGGCGGCTCGATGGGCTGCCTGCCGAACAACGACGGCACCATCACCCGCGCCGAGGTCGTGACCGGCCCTGGCCTGCGCGCGACCTTCAAGGTCTCGGGGCAGACGGCGTTCGACACGGCAGGCGTTGCCCAGCCCGATGGCGGCCGCTTCTGGGACTTCACCCAGGCCCTCACCGGCGACATGAACACGCTGGTC
>JAEUJR010001191.1 GCA_016793585.1 Archangium sp. | reverse complement strand
TCCCCAGTCGAATTCGCGTCGTCTACGCGAAGCTCGGCCTGGTCGAGACCCTCTCACCCCAGACCTACGCCTACGCCAGGCAGAACCCCGGCTTTCCGCAGCAGAGCACGGCCGATCAGTTCTTCGATGACGCGCAGCTCGAGGCCTACCTCGAGATCGGCCGACGGCTGGGCGAGGCGATCACCCGACAGCTGGGCTGACCGTCACGAGGCCTGCAGCACGGCCTTCACCGTCTCGCTCGTCGCGACCAGCCCGGCGTCGACCTGCTTCTTCAGCACGTCGAGCTCGGCCACCAGCGCGTCACCGAACACCACCCGAATCTCGTCTCTCGCGCCCTCGTACAACGTCGGGCCCGTGTTCGCGCAGGCGAGATCGTCTTTCACATCGGAGTTCGGCCGCATCACGCCCTTGTCCCAGCAGACGGGGAACAGCCAGCACACCATCGGCTTGATCGAGTGGTAGTCGCGCTTCGTCGCCATCGCGAACGCGTGAATGCCGCAGCCCCGCCCTTTGCGATTGAGGAACACGCAGGCGCCGTTCTTCGTCGCAGCCCGCACGAACTTGCCCGTCGGGTACTCCGGGTCTTCGAAGACTTCGCTCTTGAACCACTCGGTCGACGGAATGCCCAGAAACGGCTCGAGCTCGGTCTTGAGCTCGAGCAGGCGATCACGCTCTCCGACGTTCACGTCACAGCCGTACTGGCAGCAGCTGTCGTGGCAGAACGTGCACTGCATGCAGTGCTGGAAATACCGCAAGGTGAAGATCTCGCTGTCGACGGAGTGCAGCGCGGGAACGGAACGAATGGGCAGCAGCATGGGTCGGCGCCGACTATGGGCAGGCCACCCCCTGTCGCAAGTCCTATTCAAGCCGCGGCAACCCGTGTAGAGGCCGCCGCGCCATGTTCCCCCGAGAGAAAATCCGCAACATCGCCATCGTCGCCCACGTCGACCACGGGAAGACGACCCTCGTCGATCACATGCTCCGTCAGGGCGGCGCCTTCCGCTCGAACGAACAGGTCGCCGAGCGCGTGATGGACTCGAACGATCTCGAGCGCGAGAAGGGCATCACGATCATGGCCAAGAACACGGCCATCTTGTGGAAGGACCACCAGATCAACATCGTCGACACGCCCGGCCACGCCGACTTCGGCGGTGAGGTCGAGCGCGGCCTGCGCATGGTCGACGGCGTGCTGCTGCTGGTCGACGCCGCCGAAGGCCCCCTGCCCCAGACGCGCTTCGTGCTCTCGAAGGCGCTCGGCCTGGGCCTCAAGACGGTGCTCGTCATCAACAAGATCGACCGCAAAGACGCGCGGGCGAAGGAGATTCTCGATCAGGTCTACTCGCTCTACATCGACCTCGGCGCCGAAGAGAAAGACCTCGAGTTCCCCGTCATCTACGCCATCGCGCGTGAAGGCAAGGCGTCGCTCGACCTCGACACCCCGAGCCCGAACCTGCAGCCGCTGTTCGACAAGATCGTCGAGCACATCTCGTGCCCGCCTGCACCCGACCCGGCCGCTCCGACGCAGCTGCTGATCGCCAACCTCGACTACGACGACTTCGTGGGCCGTATCGCGATCGGCCGCATGACGGCTGGCCGGCTGGCGCCCAACATGCCCGTCGCCATCGCGCGTGACGGCGGCAAGATCGAGCAGGGCAAGGTCGTGAAGCTCTACGGCTTCTCGGGCCTCAAGCGCGTCGAGATCGCCGACACCGGCCCGGGCGAGATCGTCTGCGTCGCCGGCATCGAAGATCTCTCGATCGGCGACACCATCACCAGCGTCGAGAACCCGCAGCCCCTCCCCCGCATCAAGGTCGACGAGCCGACCATGATGATGGTGTTCCGCGTGAACGACAGCCCCTACGCCGGCAAAGAGGGCAAGTACGTCACCTCGCGCAACCTGCGTGATCGCCTTCAGAAGGAGTCGTACCGCAACGTCTCGATTCGCGTCGAAGACACCGAGAGCCCCGACGCTTTCCGCGTCGTCGCGCGTGGCGAACTGCAGCTGGCCGTGATCATCGAGACGATGCGCCGTGAAGGGTACGAGCTGACCGCCTCGAACCCCGAGCCGATCATCAAGGAGATCGACGGCGTTCGGCACGAGCCCATGGAGCTGCTCGTCTGCGACCTGCCCGAGATCTCGATCGGCGTCGTCACCGAGCGCCTCGGGCCCCGTCGCGGCCGCATGGTCGACATGGTTCAGCTCGGTGGCGGCCGTACCCGCGTCTCGTACCGCATTCCCGCGCGTGGCCTCGTCGGCTTCCGCAGCGAGTACCTCACCATCACCAAGGGCGAGGGCCTCATGTCGTCGCAGTTCGACGGCTGGGAGCCGCACATGGGCTACATCCCCCGCCGCTCCAACGGCGCCATCATCGCCGACCGCCTGGGCGACTCGATCCCCTACGCGCTGTTCAGCATTCAGGAGCGCGGCAAGCTCTTCGTGGGCGCTGGCGTGCAGCTGTACGAGGGCATGATCATCGGAGAGCACGCGCACCCGAACGACCTCGACGTGAACGCGAGCCGAGAGAAGAAGCTCACCAACATTCGCGCCGCCGGCCGTGACGAGAACGTGATTCTCACGCCGCCCATCGAGATGGGGCTCGAGAAGGCCCTGGAGTGGATCGGCTCGGACGAGCTCGTCGAGGTGACGCCCAAGTCGATTCGCCTGCGCAAGCGCATGCTCGGCTTCAACGACCGCTACCGCGCCGAGCGCGACCGCAAGCGTGAGAAGGAGGAGTGACGTCGACCGCCCGCTTTGACGCATGATGCGGGCGTGAAGTGCTGGTTCGAGCGTGTGGCCCCCGCGGGCGATGTGATCGACCTTCCCGAGGGGAAGGCCACGCTCGTGTTCGGGCGATCGTCGAAGGCCACCCTGGTCTTCGATGACGCGCTGGTCTCGGCGAGACACTGTGAGATCACCGGCGACGGCGTCTTCTGGCGCGTGAGGGATCTCGGCACCGAGGCTGGAACCCGCGTGAACGGGCGGCCCATTCGGTACCCACGCGCGCTCTTCGACGGCGACCTGCTGCAGTTCGGCCTGGCCGAGCTGAAGTTCCGCTCCGAGGTGCGCGCCGACGACCCCGTGTTGCGTGAGGCCATCGCGCGCGACCCCGACGCCGTCGAGCCCTGGCTCGTCTACGCCGACTGGTTGCTCGAGCGTGGAGACCCGCTCGGTGAGCGCATGGCGGCAGCCCGGGCTGGCGGGCGGCTCGATCACGCGTCGTGGCTGGGCCCGCTGGGAGAGCGCCTGTTTCAGGGCGAGCTCGAGATCGACTGGCACCTCGGCCTGGCCCGCAGAGCCACCTTCCGCCAGGTCGTCGGCCAGATGCCCTACGACTGGCACGACGCTGTCAGCACCCTGCTCCGCACCCGCGTCACGCAGTTCCTGAGGGAGCTGGTGATCGACGTGCCGCGCCTGCGCCCGGGGCCACGGCCGCTCGAGACCGAAGAGCTGATCGACGCCCAGCGGTTGATCGCCAGCTTGCCGACGCTGCCCTCGACGCTCGAGCGCCTGTCCCTCGGCTATCGGCTCGCCGATCGGCCGCAGGCGCTCGCGTGCATCGAAGAGCTGGCGCAACGCGTGCCGCGGCTGCGGGGACAGGTCGTGTTTCAGACCGTGCGACAAGCGAAGCTTCGCCTGTTGACGACCGCTGACGGCGCCCGGCTCATTGGCGTCACCGAGGGCTTTCGCTCGCTCTCGGCGGTGACGCGCCTTCGCCGCAGCGCTCCGACGCAGCTGCACTTCGAGTCCCCGCCCGGCATTCCCTTCATCGCCGACGGCAACCCGTGCCACTTCGCGCCAGGTGACGGCACGTGGAAGCTCTTCGCCGGCCGGCTGCGCGGCGAGGTGCGCGTGAACAACCACACGACGTCGGTGTACCAGCTGCTGCCAGGCGATCTGATCAGCGTGCAGGGCGCGGGCACCTTCCGCTTCGAGGTAGTGCCGTGACCGCGTGGCTCAAGCGAATCGACCTCGAGACGTTCGAGTGCGAGCGGCTGCCGCTCCCCGAGGGCACCGGCGAAGTGAGCGTCGGGCGCACGAAGCAGAACACCATCTCGGTCTCGGCGGCGCGCGTGTCGCGTGTGCATTGCGTGCTCGTGAAGGAGGACGACGGCTGGCGCGTGGAGGATCGCAACTCGTCGAGCGGCACCTGGGTGAACGGGCACCGCACGACCCGAACGCGCCTCGAACACGGCGACGTGATCGATCTCTATGGAACGCTGCTGGTCTTCTTGAACGAGCCCGAGCACCGAGACGCCGAGGCCGAGGCCGCGATCGATCGCACTCCAGACGACGAGGGCGCGCTGCAGGTCTGGGCCGATCGGCTGACGGAGCACGGCGACCCATTGGGGGCACAGCTGGTCACGGGCGTGTGGGCTGAGTCGTGCCTCGAAGGCCTCTCGGAGCTGGTCGACGCAGGCCGACTGGAGCTGGAGTGGCGGCGCGGTCTCGTCGTGGGAGCGCGGGTGCGATGCACCAGCGATGCGACGTTTCAGGACGTCGATCTGCTCGGCCGGTTGTTGTCGCTGCGCGTCTGCCGGTGGCTGCGTTCGCTCACCGTCGATCTGTGCACGTGGACGATGCCGGCGCCGAGCCGCCTGCAGAGTGACGCGGCTGCCGCTCTGCGAGGGCTTCTGAGTGGCGCCGAGCTGCCCGCGCTCGAGCGGCTGTCACTCGGCTACCTGGCCACGCCGCTGCCTGCGTCACACTTTCGGGAGGCGTTGCTCGAACGGTTGCCGGCACGCTTCCCGCGGCTCGTGACGCCCCCATCCGAGGTGCTGCCTGTCGTGCGCCACGCGTGGCTCGAGGTGGTTCGCATCGGTGACGGTGTCGACTTTCAGCCGATCGGTCCTCAGGAGAGCGGGCGCATTCCGCTCCACACGGGCGTGTGGGTGGGTGGCGCGACCCCGACGACCCTGCGAGCGATTGCGCCCGGCGTACGACGCGAGGGAGTTCGCCAGAGCTTCGTGGTGCGGCAGGAGGCGCCGCAGTGGTGTCTCGTTCCGTTGGAGCACGGCGTGCTGCTCAATGGCCGACCCGCCATGCCGACGCGTCTGCTCGAGGGAGACCTCATTCAAGAGCCCCGCGGTACGACGTTTCGGTTCGTCGTGCGGCTCGAGCCGTCCTTGCGTCGATGAAGACCTTCGCATCGTCGCGGTCTCGCTCATGGCCCTGCGCTTCGGGCTCACGGCCCCTCCATGTGGCCCGACCGCCGCTTCCCTAGCCACCAGCGCTGTACGACGGCTGGCCGACCATCGAACACCGTGAGCCCATGCCTGTGGGCGTCCCCTTTGCCCGAGACCACGGCGTGCTCGAGCTCGACGGTGATGGTCGTGCAGCTCACCGGCTCATCGACACCAGCCTCGGAAGCCGCTCTCGAAGCGAGGCGTTCGAGCTGGGTTCAGGTCCACCGGTGCCGCGATGGACCTTGGGTTGCTTGACCGGGCGATGCGAGACCGCGTCCCTCGCGCACCTCTGGCTGCTGCCGCACAACGAGGTGTTGTACCAACGCACGATGCCGGCGCGGTCGTTGTTCCTCTCGGCGAAGCAACTGCCCGACGACGTGGGCGGCCGAATGTTCGTGCACTCGGCGAAACTGTTCGAGCAGACGCTGGTCGACCGCGGTGGAGCGGCGCTCCTCGAAGGTCTGCGCCGCCATGGTCTGCTCATCGAGCTGGGCCTCGTCGACGACGGGCACCCCGAGCGACAATTCCTGCCGGCCATGAGGCTCGGGTTCACACTGCTCTGCTATGCCGCTGCCCATGAACTCCGTGCCCGCCAAGCGCCCCAGAGACTCGCTCACTGAGATGACGCAGATTCTCCTGCCGGGCGACGCCAACGCGCTCGGCGCGGCGTTCGGTGGAAGCGTCATGGGGTGGATCGACATCTGCGCGGCCGTCTGCGCCCAGCGTCACGCGAGACAGACCGTCGTCACCGCCTCGATGGACGATCTGCATTTTCACGCGCCGATCAAGGTCGGCATGGCCGTCACCCTGCGTGCGCGCGTCATCGCCGCCTTCACGACCTCGATGGAGATTGGCGTCACCGTGCACAGCGAGCACCCGGTCACGGGCGAACGACAGCTCACCACCAGCGCCCTGCTCACCTTCGTCGCCCTCGACAAAGACGGGAAGAAGCTCACCGTGCCTCCGCTCGAGTTCGACACCGATGAGGAACGCGCTGCCGCAGCCGATGCGCGAGAGCGCCGAACCGAACGCCTTGCGCGGAAGGATCGTGGAGCGCGCTGGCTCGCGCTGGTGCTTCAGGGCTCGCGCTGACCAAATCGTGCGTGGGTCTTCTGCCCACGCAGGTCTGGAGTTCGATTTCGGGCTCGGCGTGCCAGCGGCTCGTTCGGAACGCGTGCGGCTGCGCGCGTCGACAGAGGTCCTCGCAGCGGGTCACGGGCACTTCCCGAGCGATTCGTTCGTGATCGAGGAACACCTGCGGGAACGGAACGACGCGTCGCGCCGCGAGCGTGAGGCGCACCGGCTTCGGGTCCCCGAGCTCACTTCGGCGCGGGCGGAGGCCTTCGGTGACACGAGGCCAAGAATTGACGCGCCTCTGCGTACCTCGCGTCGGCCCGGAGCCCTCGGCGAACGTGCCATCCGCCTTCTGCAGGTGCACGAACCTGCTGCTCACCACCGACGTCTCGGGCGCCATCGAGCTCGGATCGTTCGGTCCCGCCTGTTGACCTCATTGCACGACCTGCGGCACGCGTTGGCCTCGACGGCCTATTCAGGTGTCGAAGGCGCTGGGTGCCGAAGGACAGCTCGGCCACGTGCTTCACCACCAGGGTCGCCGCGCTCCCTGCGACCCTCGCGTCGGCCGCGATAGACGAGCCTCGACTCCCTGTTCAGGTGTCGAAGGCCTTCGAGGCTTCGGCGACGTCGAACGCGTCGAGCGCTTGGCTCCACTCGCCGCGCGACACGAGGTCTTCGGCGACGGCCCAGTTGAGCCAGTGGTTCTTTGGGGCCTTCCACGCGTCGATGAAGTCGCAGTGCCGCCGTGCACCGCATCGAGAGGCCGTCGACGTCACCCCGCTTTGGTGAACGAGGTGGCCAGCTGACTCGTGCCGCGGCGCTGAGCTTCGACACTTCGTTCGGCCCGCACGATGGCGGGACGAGGCGTCGAAGCTCACCGCCGCAGCACGAGCGTGTGGCCGTCTTCCCCCAGCTCGGCCACGTCGTTCACGACCAGCGTCTGAAACCCTTCGGCGTGCACCGTGACGGGCTGGCCTGAGAACGGCTGGCGCTGCGCAAACACGATGTTGGCGAGCACGTTCGTGCGCAGCTGCGCGATCACGTCTTCCCCCTGCTTGAACGTGAGCGAGACGTCAGCCAGGTAATTCCCGTCGGGGTCGAGCACCTTGAGCCAGTACCCGTCGGTCGGCATCAGCTCGAGCTCGGCCACCGTGTTCTGCTTCGAGGTCGCGTTGTTGAGCGTCGACGGCGCGAACCCGTCGGCGACGGCGATCAGTCGCGCGGCGGCGAACGTGCTCGTCGCCAGCACCTGGCCCTGCTTGTTCGTGAGACCTCGATAGAGCACCGTCGACGGGCACTCCGACGATGCGGGGCATGCCGCAGGCTCGGCCGTGATGGTGACAGCCAGACACGTCAGCGGCCCGCCCGTGCGCCCATCGAGAATGACGAGATCGCCCTTTCCCTCGGGCCCACAGGCAGCTGCCTGCTTCTGGAGCTCTGGCGCATCGGGGCGGCCGGCTTCATCGAGCCGTGAGTCTCCGCCACCCACTGCGTCTTTCGTCGTCACGCACGCGGCTACGCCGAGCGCGAGCGCCACCCAGAGCCCCCTCGTCACGTTCAAGCTCAGGCCGAGAACGACGAACCGCACCCGCACGACGACTTCGCGTTCGGGTTCTCGAAGCGGAAGCCCGCGGCCGTGTCGGTCTTCACCCAGTCCATGCGGCTGCCAGCCAGGTACTTCGCCGAGAGCTTGTCGGTGACGATCTGCACGCCGTCCTGCGTCCAGAGCAGATCGCCCTCCTTCATGTCCTTCACCATGTTCAGGTCGTACCCGAGGCCGCTGCAGCCGGCGGGCACCACGCGCACCGTCAGGTAGTGCCCCTCGAGCCCCTGCGTGGCCATCACCTCTTTGACCTGCGCGACGGCGGCGTCGGTCAGCACCAGCACGGGCGCAGCCGCGTCAGTCGAAGGAGTCGAGGTCGAAGGCGCAACATCGGAGGCGAGGGTCGTGTCCATGGTCGCGTTCTTATAACGACGGGCGATCGCGAGGCAAAGCCAGCCACCTGCCCGCGTCGGCCCTCAGAAGCCGACCAGCTTCGAGACGATCTCCTTCATGATCTCGCTGGTGCCGCCGCCGATGGTGATGAGGCGAATGTCGCGCCACGCACGCGCGATGGGGGTCTCTTCGATGTAGCCCATGCCGCCGTAGAACTGCTGGCAGTCGTACGCCACCTTCTGGGCGAGATCGCCGGTGACCAGCTTGGCCATCGAGATCTCCTTCACCGGGCTCTCCTTCGCGTCGAACAGCTCGACCGCGTGGTACGTGAGCCGGCGTGCCGCCTCGAGCTGCGCGAGGTG
>JAEUJR010001188.1 GCA_016793585.1 Archangium sp. | reverse complement strand
GTGGCGATCAGGATCAGCGCACGTAGCGCGGCGGGCCGCCTTGCCGCAAGCGAGATGGCGAGCGGCCCCGAGAACGACTCCGCCACCAACACGAACGGTTCGTCGGGCAGCGGAACCGCCGCGAGGTGATCGTCGAGCGTTCGCGCCGTCGCGGGGTAACGCGCCCGTGCCATCGAGGCCGGGCCGGGCATCAACACCAGCCGCTCAGAACGCACCAACGATTCCCGTCGGTGTCACCGCCATGCTCACTGGAGCGCCCTTGCTCTGAAACACCGGAAACACGTGCGCCTGCGGGCCTGAGTTCACCAGCATCCAGATCGCCGAGACCATCAGTGGCACCGACACCCCCGCCGTGATCAGCCCTGCCGTGCACAGGCCTCCGCGCCGGCTCGTGTCGCTGCAGCCGACCGCCGAGAGCGTGATCGCCGTCACCACGCCCATGCCTCCGAAGGTCGTCCACACCACGCCGTTGACGAACAGCCCGTCGCTCGAGCCTTCGGCGATCACCACGCCGTGCTTGGCGCCTTGCAACTGGTAGTCGAGATCGTCGAGGTACAGGTGCTCGCCCGCCGACGAGCGGAAGTGAATCGTCTGCGTCGGGTCGAGCCACGTCGAGCACGGCGTCATGCACGGCGCTTCGTTACCCGCGAGAACCTGCCACTGCCTGCCGTCACGGTCGGCGTCGAAGTTCACGGCGACCGCGTTCTCGGGCGCGCCCGCTGGCGGCGTTCCAAATTCCTTCGGAACGTTGACGACCCGCTTCACACAGCCAGAGGACGCAGCCAGAAGACAGATGAAGAGCGCGCGCATGAGCCGCTCACGACGGTATCGAAAATCGCGTCGTCATGCGCCGTGGCGGTCACCTCTGTCGTTTGGCGCCGAGCCCCTCGAGGTGCTTCGCCAGCGAGGCCGGAGCTCCGCGGGACATCGAGAAGCGCTCGACGGTCGACCACGCAGGGTGACGAACGGGCGCTTTCGCCTCCTTCACCATGCGCAGACGGCACTCGGCCACGAAGCCCCGTTCGAACGTGACGTGGGTCGATTCGATCGAGGGCGCGATGGGGCCAACCCACGAGGCCTGGTGTTTCGCGAGCAGCTCACGCTCTCGCTTGCGGGTCGCGACCGTTCCTTCGCCTCGAGCGTGGCTCAGCTGCAGAGTGATGAACTCTCCGCGCGGGTCGCCCTGACCGCTCAGCACGTCGGCCAGCACGGCGCGTGGAGCGTCGTTCTGCGGATCGCTCCAGACAGCGCTGAACAACGAGTCGACGTCGCGGCTCACGTCCGAAGCGCGCGGCTGAACCGCATACCCACAAAGCTCCTCATTGCCCCACGCGACGAACAGCTCCTTCCCGTCAGCAGAAAACTCGAGCGCCGAAGGAATGAGGCCGGCGTGCGAGAAGGTTCGCTCGCACGCTCCCGAGGTGGGGTTCCAGAGCCGAACCGTGCCGTCCGAAGCGCACGACGCCGCGAGCGTGCCGTCGGGCGAGACCGCCACGCAGCTCACCTGCTTCGTGTGGCCACCCAGCACGACCAGCTCTTTCATCGTCTCGAGGTCCCACAGGCGCAGGCTCTTGTCCTGCGAGGCCGAGATGACGCGTCGCCCACCAGGAAGAAACGAGAGCCAGAGGATCTTGCCGGTGTGGCCTTCGAGCACGCCGAGCGACTCTCCGGTGCGTGGCTCCCAGACGTGCACGCCCTTGTCACCCGAGCCCGACACTGCACGAGAGGCGTCGGGCGACATCGCCACCTGCCAGGTCGCGCTCTTCCGCGTCGTGGCGGAGGCGACGATGGCTCCGCTATCGACGTCCCACAGGCGCACGGTGTTGTCGCCGCAATTTCCGGTGAAGAGCCAGCGGCCATCGGCTGACCACGCGAGCGAGGCGATGATCCCTCCGGTGGTGCCGAGCGTTCGCTGACGGTTCGTAGCCGGGTTCCACAGCCGCAGCGAGAGGTCACCGAAGCCTGCCGCGACCTCTCCGCGGCTCGACTGCGCGGCCAACCAGCACACGACGCCAGTGTCGGTGCCGAAGCTGCCGATCCTGGCGCCATCGGAGGCGTTCCAGAGCGACACCTGCTGGCCGCCGAAGCCTGCCGTGAGAAGTCGCCCGTCGAGGGCTCGCGACAGTCCGTTCGCGCGTGTCCGGCAGACGACCCGGTGGGGTTCGGTCGAAGTCGGGCGTTTGGCCATGACGAGTTCAAATCGACCAACTCGCACCGGCTCAACCGATTTCGATGTCAGACCGGCGTGCGATACCCACGACATGGAGACGAAGACGAAGCGGCAGGTGGGTGACGAGGCCGAGGCGCTGGTCGTCGAACACTACGAACGCGACGGGTGGACGGTGCGCGACCGCAACGTGCTCTCTCGCCGCGGAGAGGTCGACATCGTCGCCGAGAAGGGCCAGGCGTTGGCCTTCGTCGAGGTGCGCATGCGCGCGACCGATGTCTGGGGCGACCCTTCGCTGACGGTCGGGCGGGGCAAACAACGGCGCGTGGTGCTCGCGGCGCTGCAGTACCTGCAACGCCAGCGGCTGATGGATCGGGCCATTCAGTTCGACGTCGCCAGCGTGGTGGGCAAGGGGCGCTCGGGGCGGGTCGAGATCATTCCAGACGCCTTCGAAGCAGGGTTCTGAATCGTGGCATGCTCGCGCTCCGATGAGATGGCTCGCGCTGCTGGTCGGCGTCTTCCTGGCAGCCGGCTGCAAACCCGACTGCGGCACCTACCGCTTCAACCTGCCCGCGACGAAGGCGAAGTACGCTTCCGACCCGAAGCTCATCCCCTCTGCCACCGCCATCGAAGAGTGCGGTGACTTCGGCAGTCAGGCCACGTGGGACGCGGTGCCCGGCACCACCGTCATCAGCTTCGAGCCCACCACCGGCAAGGTCGCCGAGTACGCGAGCATGTTGTTGAGCGTGAGTGTGCCCACGGCCCGAATCGCCGACGGGGTGACGCTGCAGAAGAGCGAGCTCTCGGGCGTCGCGTTCGAGGGCCTGGGCCTCATGCACACCGACGAGGCCGTGCTGACGGCGGGCTCCATCACGTTTCATCGCGTCGGTGAGCTCATGGTCGAGGAGATCTTCAATCGCCGCGTCATCGAGCTCTCGTGGAACCTCACGTGGGAAGGCGATCAGGGCGTTCGCTACGAAGCGATCGGCCGGGACGTGATGGACTTCGGGGTAGACAAGTAGGAGACGCGCGCTCGTGCGTGCTCTCGTCGAACCGTCGACGCTGTACCTGGTGGCCACTCCCATCGGAAACCTCGGCGATCTCACCGCCCGCGCCATCGAGGTCTTGAAGGCCGTCGACTGCATCGCGTGCGAAGACACCCGGCACTCGCGCGTGCTGCTCGACGCCAACGGCATCACCACCCCCACGACCAGCCTGCCGGCCTTCGCCGAAGGTGCCCGCGCCGATGCGCTGGTGCAGCGCCTGAAGGAGGGCCAGTCGCTCGCGCTCATCTCCGACGCGGGCAGCCCCGCCATCAGCGACCCCGGAGAGCGGCTCGTCGCCGAGTGCGTCGCCGCCGGCCTGCGCGTCGTGCCCGTACCCGGAGCCTCTGCGGTCGTCGCCGCCCTCTCGGCGTCGGGCCTGCCGACGTCTCGGTTCCACTTCCTCGGCTTTCTGCCGCGCACGCAGAGCGAGGCGCGCGCCATGTTGGACGAGGTGGCGGGCTTGTCGGCGACGCTGGTGCTCTACGAGTCTCCCCGCCGGGTCGTCGAGACGCTGGCGCTGCTCCACGAGGCGCTGGGCGACCGGCCGGCCTGTGTCGCGCGAGAACTCACCAAGCTGCACGAAGAGTTCCTCCGCGGCTCGCTCTCAGCCCTCGCGACGAAGCTGGGTGAAGGCGACGTGCTGGGTGAGGTCGTCGTGCTGGTCCACGGGCGCGTCGCCGAAGGCCGGTGGACGAAGGACGAGGTGATCGTCGCGCTCGACGCCGGCCTCGGTCGCGGTGAACGGCTCAAGTCGCTCTCGTCCGAGATCGCGAAGGCCGCGGGCTGGTCGAGCCAGGACGTCTACCGGCTCGGCGTATCGCTCAAGTCGCACTGACTCACGGCGGCGCGGTGGCGGGGCAGAAGCCCGAACGCGGCGCGCACGCCCGGAAGTAGACGTGGGGCAGGCCGTTGTTGCCAGAGCAGAAGAACTGATCGCCCTCCTCGTTCTCGACCTGGAAGCCCTTGCACGTGATCGTCTGACCCGAGACGGCGTCACAGGTGCCGCCGTTTCGGCATGAGAAGATGACGCCGCCGCAGTCGAAGCCCGAGGGGCAGTCGTCGTCGTTCTGACAGATCATTCCGCAGAACGAGCCCGTCTGGCCTTCGGTCACGAACGACAGACACCGCGCGACGTTCGCCGGCCCGCAGGTCTGCCCGTTCGTGCCGCAGGCCGCGCAGTCGTTGCGGCTGATGCGCGAGAGGCAACGCCCGTTGGTCTTGTCGCAGAACTCGTTGGCCGGGCAGCCCTGGTTGTCACGGCAGAAGGCCTGGCAGTTGCCGTTCACGCAGGCCAGGCGCGGCGCGAAGGTGGTGGGGCCGTTCGGCAGCGCGCAGTCACCGTCGGTGCGGCAGCCCGCGCGGCAGGTGAGCGTCTGCGCGTTGCACACGTTGCTCATCGCGCAGTGCTCGTCGAGGGTGCACGGCCCGTCGGCGATGCACTTCGTCGTGGTCGTGTCGCAGAACGTGCCCGAGGGGCAGTCGAGGTTCGAGGTGCACGACGCGAACGACTGGCAGAACCCGAGCGGGTTGCAGAAGTTGCCCGACGGGCAGTTCGCGTTGCTGGTGCAGCGGCAGCCACCCGACGCGGCGTCGCAGAACTGGCCCATCGGGCACGAGGCGTTCGAGGTGCAGACGCAGCGCTCCGAGCCGTCGGTCGCCTTGCGGAAGCCGGGCGGGCAACAGACGTCGCCGGTGCAGACGCACGCGCCGATGCTCGGGCTGTACACGTGATTCACGGGGCAGCAGTCGGTTCGCGCGCAGACGCAGTCTCTCGAGATCGGATCGTACCGGTAGTCTTCGGGGCAGCAGTTGTCGGCGCCGCAGCGGCAGGTCTGCTTCAGCTCGTCGAACGTGAAGCCCCTGGGGCAGCAGCCATCGCCGGCGCACACGCATGACTTCACCAGCGCGTCGTAGCGGTACCCGTCGGGGCAGCAGTTCTCGGCGTCGCAGATGCAGCGGCGCTCGTCGGGCAGCCAGCGGTGATCCTTCGGGCAGCACTTCGAGTCGCGGCACACGCACGCCTCGGAGTCACCGGAGTACTCATACCCGTCGGGGCAGCAATCGGTGCTTCGGCAGATGCACTTGCCCTCTTCGCACGAGTGGCCCGTCGGGCAGCCTTCGTCGGTCGAGCACACGCACTTCTGCGCCACGTCGTCGAACGCGTAGCCGTTGGGGCACGTGCCATCGAGCGCCGTGCGGGAGCAGCCCGCGGCCAGCACGAGCACGAACGACAGGGAGATCGTCAGTCGGAGCGCGCTCATGGGCGGGCGAAGGCGTACTCGATGCGAATGGTGGAGCCAGGCGGCGGAACGTACGTGCCCAGGAAGACGACCGAGTTCGTGTCGGCCCGGTACTGCCAGCCCGTCACGTCGTTCTGCGGAATCATGGTGGAGACGGCGCCGTCGACGACGGTGACGCGAATCGACGAGACGATCGGCGTGAGCGTCATCGGGAAGACGCGCTTGAGCGTGTTGAGCGCCTGCGCGATGCGAATGAGCGTCTGCTCGAAGCTCGCGTCGCAGATGCTGCCGATGATGCCCCCCGTGCGCGTCGCCACCTCGGTGTAGCGGAAGCTGGGTTCGGCGAGGCTGCCGTACAGGCCGGCTTCTCCCGGGGGAATGCAGCCGTTGGGCACCGGGCCTCCGATGATGCTGAACGAAACGAGGTTCTCGTTGCCCTTGCCCTTGAGCGACCGGAACGTGCGCCCGAAGTACTCGGTGGTGCCGAAGCTCGAGTCGTCTTCGTTGGTGACGACGATGACGGCCAGCGCCGCGCTCGCCCGAACGAAGCCCTGGTTCGGCGGCGACGCGGTGTTGGGCGGCGTGAGCGCGAACTCGGCCATGCGCAGGCCCTGCTCCCAGCGCGAGCGGCTCGCCGGGAAGGTGGTGTTCGCCTCGAACACCGCGCGCGGATTCGACGTGCGGTTGGTGATGATCGCGGGCGTGCCGCGCAACCGCCCGCCGTCGTTCGACACGATCGAGATGACGCCCATCTGGAAGTCGACTCGGAGCGAGACGAGCTCCTGCACGAAGCGATTGAAGTTGTTCACGAGCCGGCGGCGCTCGTTCACCATCGAGCCCGAATCGTCGATCACCCACAGAATGTCGACGACGCCATCGGCCTGTTTGAGGAGATCGATCTGCGTCGCGTCGACCCGCGGAGGATCGATCACCTTCACTCGACCGACCGTCGAGCGGTCGATGCGGGGTGGCTTCACTTCCACCGGTGTGAGGCGCGGCGGCTCGACGTCGGGCACCGCGCTGACCCGGCCATTCTCGCGACCGACCTGATCGCACGCCGTCGCGACGAGCAACACAAGGCACAGCGAAGGTGAAAGAAATCGGCGCATGCTGTGCATCACACGTTGAAAGACGACTCCACGCTCATGCAAGGGCAGGACATGACGGACAAGTACCCCGTTTCCTTCAATCGTTTGCCTTCGCCGGGCAGACTGCCTACGACACTGCCGTCACAGATGCGCGCTTTTCTGCCGCCACTCCTGCTGCTCTCGAGCTTCCTCGGGTGCCGTTGCCCTCCGCCGACGCCCACGGCCGTCACCCTGCGCGTCAAGAACACCACGCGCGATGGGTTGCTCGTCAACGACACGAAGGGCCAGCTCGGGTTGACCCTGCAGCGCAGCGTCAACGGCCAGTGGTTCTCGTTCGACGATCTGCCATGCGCGTGTGAGAGCTGCGATCGCATCTGCGAGCGCAGTTGCCAGTGCGCCGACGCAGGGATCACCGGAATCGTCCGTCAGGTGCCCCCGAATGGGCAGGCCGACCGCCAATGGAGCGGAGTCATTCAGGTCGCCGGCTTCGCCTGCAACGACGTCTGTCTCGTGCCCGAGAACGCACCACCTGACGAGACCTTTCGCCTGCAGCTGTGCTTCGTGAACCAGATCGACGGCGTCGAGGCGCCGACCGATGGCGGCAGGGTGGGCGCTCCTTTTCCGCCCGCCGACGCGCAGACCTGCGTGACGCGTGAGTTCCAGCCGCAGCAGGGGGTCGTCGAGATCAGCCCGCAGCGTGGCGCCGATTGCACCACCACCGCCGACTGCAAAGGCAAAGACGAGCTGTGTCTGTCGGGCAGCTGCACCGCCGGCTGTCCCTCCAACGCCTACCCCGCGCAGCCCGAGCTCGTCGTCGCCTTCACCTCGATGGGCTTCTTCGCCGAGAGCCGTGAGGCCGACGGTGGCCGCGTGCTCGAGACGGGCACGGGCAGAATCACCGCCACCCAGTTCACCGGAGAGACGCTGCAGGTGACCGTCTCGAACTTCGGCGGCAGCGGCCGGGTCGACGTGAAGCTGCCCGGCGGGCTCGGCGGCCCGTCACTCACCGCCAACGCCGACGTGAAGGTGCTCGTGGCCGTGCGCAACGACGACAACGTCATCTCTCGCGGCGTCACCCTGCGCGACGCCACCACCAACGAGCTGCTCTTCGCCGCCGACTCCGCGCTCGTCACGCCCGTGCTCAAAGACGCCGAGCTCGCGCCCTTCACCGTCACCCGAGAGGCCGGCGCGGTCGGGTGCCGCATCGACGCCTCGTGCGGAAAGCTCGTGTTCTCGAAACAGAAGCTCACGAATGGAAATGCGTCGGTCTCGGCCGAGCCGGGCAAACTCGCGACGTTGACGGGGGCGGCAACCTACCGCTTCTGGAACGTCACCGACGGCCAGTACGGCCCAGGCTCCACGTGCCGCTCCTACCGGCCCTACGCGTTCTGGAAAGAGCGCTGAGACACCTACCTTCGCCTTCCTGCTGAAAGCAGGAAGCTCATGGCGCGAAGCGCATGCTAGCCTGCCGCTCCCATGGGTTCGGCCAAACCCTCCTCGGACTTCGACCGCGGAAGGCTCATCGGAAAGTACGAGATTCTCACCCGCCTCTCGATGGGCGGCATGGCCGAGCTGTACCTCGCGTTCCTGCCCGGCCCCGGTGGCTTCAAGAAGTTCGTGGCGGTGAAGCAGATTCTGCCCGACGTGAAGCGCGACGAAGCCTTCGTGAAGATGTTCCTCGACGAGGCGCGCATCACGGCTGCGTTCAGTCACGCGAACATCGGGCAGGTCTTCGATCTCGGCGAAGACCCGCAGTCGGGCGAGCTGTACCTCGCGATGGAGTTCATCGCCGGGCAGAACCTCGAGCAGGTGTTGAAGCGCGCCGCGAAGAAGGAGGTGCCGATTCCCGTCGGCTTCGCCGCTCGCGTGATTCGCGACACCGCGCTGGCGCTCCACTACGCGCACCACTTCCAGGAGCCCTCGACGGGCATGGCGATGCCCGTCGTGCACCGCGACATCAGCCCGAAGAACGTGATGATCACCTACACGGGCGACGTGAAGGTGATCGACTTCGGCATCGCGAAAGCGCGCGGCCGGTTGAACCGCACGCAGGTCGGCATCGTGAAGGGCACGTCGGGCTACATGGCGCCCGAGCAGGTGAAGAACGAGCAGCTCGACGGGCGCGCTGATCTCTTCGCCACCGCGGTGATGCTGCACGAGATGCTCTGCGGCGAGCGCCTGTTCACCGCGCCGACCGACGCCGCCATGATGCTCAAGATCGTCGAGGGCGAGGCCACGCCCCCCGCGTCGGTCAACGGGTACATCACCGAGGAGTTCTCGAACGTCGTGTTGAAGGGCCTCGAGAAGTCGCGTGATCGGCGCTTCTCGACCGGCAAGGAGTTCGCTCGCGCCATCGAGCAGTCGTGCGGCGAGATGTTCGAAGAGGAGCAGGTCGCCGAGTTCATGAAGCAGCTGTTCGACGACAAGATCGCGTTGACGCGATCGATCCTCGACATGGCGAACGAGGAGAAAGACGTCAGCAGCCTCTCGCGCGCCGTCGAGGGCCTGACCCAGGAGGAGCAGGAGAACGCGTCGGGCGGCCGCAAGAAGGTGACGAACGGCGCCGGCATCAAGAACGTCGCGACCCCAGCACCCCGACCCGGCCTCGGGAGGGCGGGCGCGTCGAGTCAGCGCTTGCCGAAGGTGGGCACGAAGGGCGCGTCGAGCCAGAAGCTCCCGCCCGTCGACGCGCGCTCCAGGTCTTCGCAGCGGCTGCCGAAAGTGGGCGAGTCACGGCGCTCGTTGCCCTCGATTCCCATCGACGAGGAAGCCGGCTCGAAGAAGTCGAAGGCCAGGCTCCCGGCCGTCGACGAGACGATTCCACCCACCTCACGGGCGAAGTCGAACCCGAAGGGCGTGGTCCCCGCAGAGCTGAGCCAGCGAGGCACCGAGCAGGCGACCGACGCGCCGACCGGTGGCGGTGGCAGCAAAGCGCTGATGATCGTCGGCATCGTCTTCGTGCTCGCGGTGCTCGGTGGTGGTGGCTGGGCCGTGACGAAGGGCCCGCTCGCGCAGCTCACGAAAGACGACACGATTCCCATCGACACTGGCCCGTCGAAGATCGACCTCGCCGCGACGACGCCCTCGGGCGCGAAGCCCGCGTGGCTCATCGAGAAGGAGGAGCAGGATCGCAAGGAGGCCGAAGAGAAGGCGCGCCAGAAGGAGATCGAAGAGGCCGCCGCCGACCCTGATCGGCTCCAGCTGCTCCAGGAGATCACCGCGCAGATCGAGCAGCTCAACCGCCTCGAAGAGGAGCAGCGTCAGCTCAAGATCGAAGCGCGGCAGGGCAAGCAGAACACCGAGAAGAACGCGAAGAAGATCGAAGACCTTCAGAAGCAGATCAACGATCTGAAAGACGCGCTCAAAGAGAAGGAAGAGCGCAAGAAGTCGACGCCGGTTCGGCGACCGGGTCGCGGCGCAGACTCCGACGGCGTCACCGTCGTCAAAGACGCTCGCGGCGCGAAGGCCAACGAGCTCGGCTACCTCACGCTCAAGACGGTGAACCCGTCATCGGCCTCCGTCTTCCTCGGCAAGACCGAGCTCGGCTCGACGCCCTTCGTGAAGATGCCGATCGAAGCGGGCATTCACGAGCTGCGCATCGTCGACTCCGACTCGAAGAACCGCTCGTACACGGTCACGATCACGGCAGGAAAAACCGAAGAGAAGACCGTGAACGTGGGAACGCTGCCGCTCGGTCCCTGAGCGCGTTCCTCCTCGCTCCAGCGGGCCTGCGCATGTAGGGTGCCCGCCGCCATGTACTTCCAGGAATTGATCCTCTCGCTCCAGAACCACTGGGCGAAGTTGGGTTGCATCGTGACGCAGTCGTACGACCTCGAGGTCGGCGCCGGCACGATGGCCCCGTACACCTTCCTGCGCGCGCTCGGCCCCGAGCCGTGGAACGTCGCCTACGTGCAGCCGTCACGCAGGCCCGCCGACGGCCGCTTCGGTGAGAACCCGAACCGCCTGTTCCAGCACCACCAGTTCCAGGTCATCTTGAAGCCCGCGCCGAAGAACGTGCAGGAGCTGTATCTCGACTCCATCAAGGCCTTCGGCATCGACCCGATGGAGCACGACATTCGTTTCGTCGAAGACGACTGGGAGTCGCCCACGCTCGGCGCCTGGGGCCTCGGCTGGGAGGTCTGGTGTGACGGCATGGAGATCACCCAGTTCACCTACTTCCAGCAGTGCGGCGGCTATGACTGCAAGCCGGTCGCGGCCGAGCTGACGTACGGCCTCGAGCGCATCGCGATGTACCTGCAGGGCGTCGAGAACGTCTTCGACCTCGAGTGGGTGAAGGGCGTGAAGTACCGCGAGGTCTTCCACGCGAACGAAGTCGAGATGTCGAAGTACGCGATGCAGGCGTCGGACAAGGACCAGCTCATGGCCCTGTTCGACAGCTACGAGAAGGAGTGCAAGCGCCTCATCGTCGAGGCGCAGCTGCCGATTCCCGCGTACGACTTCGCGCTCAAGTGCAGCCACACGTTCAACCTGCTCGACGCGCGCGGCGCCATCTCGGTCTCTGATCGTGCGCTCTTCATCAAGCGCGTACGCGACAACGCCAGGCTCTGCGCCGAGGGCTACCTGCAGATGCGTGAACGCCTGGGCTACCCGCTCTGCAAGACCGCGTGGACGGTCGGCGAGCAGCTGCCTCTGCTCGAGGGCAAGAAGGCCTCGGAGTACTGGAACACCGTGACGCTCAACAAGAAGGACGAGAAGAAGGAGGCGAGCCGTGGCTGAGCTGTTGTTCGAACTCGGCTCCGAGGAGCTGCCCGCACGGTTCGTCGTGCCCGTGCTGAACGATCTCGAGAAGCTCTTCGTCGAGGGCTGCAAAGCCGCGCGCATCAACCACGGCGCCATCAAGACGTACGGCACGCCGCGCCGCCTCGCGCTGCTCGTCGAGGGCTTGTCCGAGAAGACCGAAGACGTCGTGAAGGAAGTGCAGGGCCCGTCGGTGAAGGCGGCCTTCGAGGCCGACGGCACGCCGAAGGTGCCTGCGACGAAGTTCGCAGAGTCGGTGAAGCTGCCCGTCGACAAGCTCAAGCGGGTGACGACGCCGAAGGGCGAATACCTGGCGGCCGACGTCGAAGAGAAGGGCCGTCGCGTCATCGAGCTGCTGCCCGAAGTGCTCGGGGCGTGCGTCAAGAAGCTGCCGTTCCCGAAGTCGATGCGCTGGGGCGACGTCGAGGCTGCGTTCGGCCGCCCCCTGCAGTGGATCGTGGCGTTGTTCGGCAGCGAAGTGGTGCCGGTGATCTTCTCCGACGTGAAGAGCGGCCGTGAGACGCGTGGTCATCGCTTCCTCGCGCCCGGCTGGATCACGATCGCCAAACCGTCGGACTACGAGGCTGCGCTCGAGAAGGCGCACGTCATCGCCGACCTCGGCAAGCGCCGCGCGATGCTGGTCGAGCGCCTGGCTGCGGCCGCGAAGAAGGCGAACGGCACGCTCATCGCCGATGACGGGCTGGTCGATCAGGTGCTCAACCTCGTCGAGCTGCCCAACCCCGTCGTCGGAACGTTCGAGGAGCGTCACCTCGATCTGCCGCCCGAGGTGCTCATTCAGGAGATGAAGAGCCACCAGCGATATTTCTCGCTCACCGATGCAAGCGGGAAGCTGCTGCCCCGTTTCATCGCCGTGTCGAACACGCCCGTGAAGAGCGAAGCCTTGTCCGTGAAGGGCTACGAGCGCGTGTTGCGCGCGCGCCTCACCGACGGCCGCTTCTTCTTCGACGAAGACCGGAAGGTTCCGCTGCAGGACCGCCTGCCCAAGCTCGCCCGCCGCAACTGGGTGCAGGGGCTGGGCAGCATGGCCGAGAAGACCGATCGCATTCGTGCGCTCGCGATGAAGTTGGCCGACCTGGCAGGGAAGGGTGCTCAGCGCGCGACCATCGAGCGCGCGGCCTCACTCGTGAAGTGCGACCTCGAGACCGGCATGGTCGGCGAGTTCCCCGAGCTGCAGGGCGTGATGGGACGCGAGTATGCCCTCCATGGTGGTGAGCCGAAGGAGGTCGCGATCGCGATCTTCGAGCACTACCTGCCTCGCGGCGCCAACGACTCGCTGCCCACGCAAGACGCGGGAGCGCTGATCGGTCTCGCTGATCGCCTCGACTCGCTCGTCGGTCTCTTCGCCATTGGCAAGCGCCCCACGGGAGCGAAGGACGAGTTCGCTCTGCGCCGCGCGGCGATTGCGGTCATCAACCTGATCACTGGCAAGGGCTATCGGTTCTCGCTCTCGGCTGCGCTCGACGCGGCGCTCGAGCTGCTCGGGCCCGTGCTCGCCAACTCCAAGGCGAAGCCGGCCAACCCGCCCGTGAAGGCGCAGGTGCTCGAGTTCATCCAGGACCGGCTGCGCCCGCTCTGGGGGGAGCAGCACCGCGCAGACATCATCGAAGCCGTCGTCGCTGCGGGTATCGACGATCTCGTCGCCACCCATCAGCGGCTGACGGCGTTGTCGGCGTACGTCTCGCGCCCCGACTTCTCGAAGCTCGCCGCGACGTTCAAGCGGGTGGGCAACATCGTCGAGAAGCAGGCGAAAGACGTGACCAGGGCTCCGGTCGACGCCTCGAAGCTGACCGACGACGCAGAGAAGGTGCTCAACGCCGAGGTCTCGAAGGTGCGTGACGCCGTTCACGCTGCCATCAAGGCCGACGACTACGCCGGCGCGCTCGCGAAGGTCGTTCCGCTGGGGCCCTTCGTCGACACGTTCTTCGACAAGGTGATGGTGATGGCCGAAGACAAGGCGCTGCGTGAGAACCGCGTGCGTCTGCTGATGGAGATCGGCGGCCTCTTCGGCACCGTCGCCGACTTCTCCAGAATCCAGTCGGAG
>JAEUJR010001184.1 GCA_016793585.1 Archangium sp. | reverse complement strand
TGCCTCCCGTCTCGGAGGAGAACCACCGGCCGCTCACCGACTTCGACGTCATCGCGTTCTCGGTCGCGTACGAGCTCGAGGTCACCGGCATCTTCTCGTTGCTCGAGCTCGCGGGCATTCCCGTGCGCCGCGAGGAGCGCTCCGAACGCCACCCGCTCGTCATCGCCGGCGGCCCGCTCACCTTCTCGAACCCCGACCCGCTCGAGCCCTTCGTCGACGTGCTCGTGCAGGGAGAGGCCGACGACACGATTCACCAACTGCTGCACGAGATCGCCGGCGCGACGTCGCGGGAGTCGCTGCTGCAACGCCTCGCGCTCCTGCCCGGCTTCCGCGTTCCCGGGCGCTCGGCGGAGTCGACGCGTTACTTCGTCGCGAAGGCGTCTGACGAGCGGCTGCCTGCGCGCACCAGCATCGTCACGCCGCACACCGAGCTGCGCGACATGTTCCTCATCGAGCCCGAGCGCGGCTGCTCGCGCGGCTGTCACTACTGCGTGATGCGCCGCACGACGAACGGCGGCATGCGCACCGTTCCTCCAGAGCGGGTGCTGGAGCTCATTCCCTCGACCGCGAAGCGCGTCGGCCTCGTCGGAGCCGCCGTCACCGACCACCCGCGCATCGTCGAGCTGCTCGAGACCATCGTGAACGCCGGGCGTGAGGTCGGCGTCTCGTCGTTGCGGGCCGACCGGCTCTCGCTGCGGCTCGTGCAGGCGCTCAAGAAGGGCGGCGCCCAGGGGCTCACCGTCGCCTCCGATGGGCCGAGCCAGAAGCTGCGCGACCTCGTCGACCGCAAACACTCCGAGGCGCAGATCGTGAACGCGGCGAAGCTCGCGAAGGAAGCGGGGCTGCGTCGGCTCAAGGTCTACAACGTCGTCGGGCTGCCGCACGAGACGCCCGAAGACATCGACGAGCTGGTGCGCTTCACCGTCGAGCTCTCACGCATTCTGCCGCTCTCGCTCGGCGTCGCGCCGTTCGCTGCGAAACGCAACACGCCGCTCGACGGAGCACCCTTCGCCGGCATCGACGTGGTGGAGCAACGGCTGCAGCAACTGCGCAAGGGCCTCAAAGGCCGCGCCGAGGTGAGACCGACGAGCGCGCGGTGGGCGTGGGTCGAGTACATGCTCGCGCAGTGCGGGCCCGAAGGTGGGCTCGCCGCGTACGTCGCGCATCAGAACGGTGGAACGTTCGCGGCATGGAAGCGCGCCTTCGACGAGGTGGGCTGCGTGCCGTACGAAGCGCGGCGCACGGTCGACGGAAGACGCAACGCCGTGGTGTGGCCGTCGGTCGGGCCAAGAGCCGCCTGATCGCTCGCCCCCGGTCGTCGCCGCACCGGGCTGTCTCAAAGCTCGAGCTCGTTCGCGCAGGCAGTCGTCGTGGCACCGGGCTCAGGCTCACGGGCTCGAAGTTCGCAGCCGTTCACACACGTCGTGATGGCAATGGGCGTGGGCTCAAGGCGCGGAGTCGTGGGCTCCTCGAGTTCCGCTCCGTTTGCGCAACCAGAGTCCTCGCTGCGCTGAACCTCGCCTCACTGCTTCACCGACTCGCGCCGACGTGGGTTCTGCCGCGCCTCAGGCGACCTTCAGCACGAGGTTCCCCTGCTTGTGCCAGCCCTGCGCGATGCGGTGCGCTTCGGCGATCTCCGTGAACGGCAGCGTGCGCCCGACCACCGGCCGGTAGCCGCCCGCGCGGTGCAGCTCGACCAACCGAACGAGCTTCTCCTTCGCCTCAGAGGTCGTCGAGCCCGTGATGCGCCTGCTCCCTCGGCGTGGGCGCAGCGAGGCGCCGAGGTTGTCGAACAGCGTCGGCGTCACCGGCATGAGCCTTCCTCCCGGCCGAAGCAGCGAGAGCGCCTTCGCCCGCGGCAGCGCGCCCATCACGTCGAGAATGCCGTCGAACTCACCCTCGAGCCCCTGCGTTCGGGAGTCGACCACCGCCTCAGCGCCGAGCCGCCGGGCGAGCTCGTGGTTCTCTTTCGAGGCGACCGCGGTGACGACGAGGCCGAGGTGCTTCGCGATGCTGATGGCCGCCGTGCCAACCGAGCCCGTCGCGCCGACGATGGCCAGGCGCTCGCCCCGCTGCATCGCGGCCTTGTCGATGAGGAAGTCAGCCGCCGTCAGGCCACCGAAGAAGAAGGCCGCGCCCTCTTCGAAGCTCAAGTCGTCGGGCATCGGCAGCACCGTGCCCGCCGCGGGAATCGTCAGGTACTCGGCGTGCGCACCACCACCGAAGCCCCTCAACCCGAACACACGCGTCCCCACCGCGAAGCTGGTGACGTCGGGAGCGACCGACTCCACGACCCCCGAGAAGCCCCAGCCGGGTATGGGTTGACGCGGCCCACGCAGGCCGAAGCCGAGCCGAAGCAGCAGCCCGTAGCCGCGTGGCACCACCGCGCTGCGCAAGCGAACGTCGCCCGCCGTCACTGGCGTGGCGCACACCCGAACCCGAAGCTCACCGGAGCGCGCGACGGGCCGGGGCACCGTCTCGAGCTGCACCACCTCTGGCCCTCCGTACCGCCGCACCATCGCCGCTCGCATCTCGTCGCTCATGCGGGGGCCTGACGCTCGTCGCCTGGCGCGATTGCCACCGTGGAAAAGACGAAGGGCTGGAGCTCCGTGAGGAACTCCAGCCCCGTCGTCAGCTCGTCACGGCCCGAAGGTCAGCGCGGCGAAGCTGCGAGCCCGCGGTAGACGGTGAGCGGCGGCGCCGTCACCAGCACCGAGCCGATGGGCGCGGTCGTCGACATGCCGCCGACGTCGACGTACTTGATGATGCGGTTGCCTGCGGCGTCGCCCGCCGTGCAGAGCACCACGATGTCGCTGCCCACGCTCGCGGCCGCCACGTGCGAGCAGGCCGAGGTCGTGTTGGCGCCACCGCCCACCGGCGTGAAGGTGTTCGCGCGCCAGACGAGCGACCACGTCGTGCCGTTGTAGCTGTACTTGCGAATACCGCCCGCCGCGGCCGACGTCGTGTCTGCGACGAAGAGCGTGTCGGCGCCGACGACGGCCGGCGTGGCGTCGAAGAGCACGAAGGCGTTGGGCGCCGTCACGTCGACGCCGGGGAGCGAGGTCTGCGCAACGGTCGAGGTCGGCAGCGCGCCGAGGCTGTAGATCTGCGTGCCACCGTCGAGGCCCGTGGTGCCCGAGGTCGAGGCGTAGACCTGACCACCGAAGACCGACACCCCGCGGTTGTTGGTGACGTCAGCGAAGACCGAGGCCGACGCGCCCGTCGAGTTGTGCACCACGTACCGAACGCCCGAGTTGGCGCCCGCAGCCCAGTAGCCCGTTCCGTCGTTGGTCGCAGCCGAGCGGAAGTTGTTGGCCGTGAAGGAGTCGGTGATGGTGGTCGAGGTGTCGACGGTGCCCGAGGCGTCGATGCGGGCGATGGCGCGGGGAATGTTGGCCGCGGTCGCGATGCTGGCGGTGCCCAGCGCGGCACGGTAGCCCACGAGGACGACGAAGCTGCCGTTGCCCGAGAGGCTCAAGAAGCCCTCGCTCGTCGCCGTGCCCGACTGCCCGAAGGCCGGAGAGCCGGCGAGCGTCGAGACGTCGATGGTCCTGATGAGGGAGCCGTCGGTGAGCGAGCGCTCCTCGACCGTGACCCACGCCGAACCGTTCGTCAGCGCGACGCCACCGTCACCGAGCCGAATCGCCATGAAGTTGGCCGAGGCAGAACCACCGCCCGAAGCCCCGCCACCCGTCGAACCGCCAGCCGTGCCGCCGCCCGAGGCGCCGCCAGCGCTGCCACCAGCCGCCGAGCCACCCGCGTCGCCGCCAGCCGAACCACCCGCCGAAGCGCCACCCGCCGACCCACCAGCATCACCGCCGGCCGTGCCACCCGCCGTCGCGGTGCCACCCGCCGTCGCGGTGCCACCAGCCGTCGCCGTGCCGCCTGCCGTCGCCGTGCCGCCAGCCGTCGCCGTGCCACCAGCCGTCGCCGTGCCACCGGCCGTCGCGGTGCCGCCAGCCGTCGTTCCACCGGCCGTCGCGGTTCCACCCGCCGTCGTTCCACCGGCCGTCGCGGTTCCACCGGCCGTCGTTCCACCGGCCGTCGCGGTTCCACCAGCCGTCGTGCCACCAGCCGTCGAGCCACCCGCCGCCCCGCCAGCACGACCGCCGGCCGCCGAGCCGCCGCCAGCCGAGCCGCCGCCCGCCGAGCCGCCCGCAGTCGAGAAGCCACCGCCCTGGTTCGTCGGCGTACACGCGCCGCTCGTGCAGCTGAACCCGGAGGGACACGACACGCACATGTTGCCGCGCGCGCCACAGGCCGTGGCCGCCGTACCGGCGACGCACTGTCCGTTGGCGCAGCACCCGTTCGCGCAGCTCGAGGCCGAACACTGCGCCGGCGGAGGAGAACACGACGTCGAGACCGACGCCGAGAGACCGAGCAACGCGCCCAGGCCGAAGACGCGGAGAGGAGAGATGAGCTTCATGCGGTGAACTCCTTGTGGATCAAGACATCGACGGCCATAGCCCAGCTCCGGCCATGCGGGCGTGACAAAGCGGTACCGGCTGGCTGACCGGTGTGCGTCAGGTCTCGCGCTTCACCAACACCTCGAGGCCGAGCAGCGCCGCGAGGAAGGCCCGCACCTGATGCTCGGGCCGGCCGGCGAGCGCGATGATCTCCGCGTTCGTCCGGGTTCCATCGAGGCGAGCGAGCAACATCGCCTCCCACTTCTCGAGCTCGATTTCGTTGAGCTGGTAGGGCGGCTGCGGGCTGGGCATCAACCGCTCTTCGGGCCGCACCAGACGCGCGATGCGCTCGGGCTTGTAGAGCTTCTTGATGCCGCGGGTGATGAGGTTGCCGGGGAAGACGTCGAGCTTGATGCTCTCGGCGCGCGCCTTCTCGCGGAACGTCAGCACGAACTGGCCTTCTTCCCAGCCGAAGAGGCTGTAGATGATGCTCTTCACCTGCTGGCCCACGTAATAGAGCCGCTCGGTGTCCTTGAGCAGGCCGCGCTCGACGAGCACGTCTCCGGTGCGGCGGTTGGTCTGCTGCGCCACCACCGCCACGTCGTCGAGCTGCTCGGGCTTGATCTTCCCCACGCGCACGAGGAACTGGCCGAAGCGGTCGGCGGCGAGGTTCGACAGCGCGAACACCGGCTGCCCCGCCTCGAAATAGACGACCTTCTTCACCTTGCCCTTCTTGCACGAGAGCTCGCCCGTCTCTTTCGAGAGGTAGAAGGCGGTGATGAGGCCAGGCAGGTTGTCGCGCAGCTCGCCCTGACGCGCGGCACGAACGCTGGGCTCGGTCGCGTCGGGTGGCGGAGGCGGCGGCACGGCGTGCACGCCCGAGGTGCTGGTGGGCCGGCTGCCGGGAATGGCGCCCTTCAGCGGTTTGCCGGCAGTGAGCGAGGCGCCCGAGAGCTCGGCGGTGATGTTGCCGCCACCCGTCACCTTGATGCGGCCGGTGAGCTCCATCTCGTCCTGCTCTTCGTCTTCGACGTCGATGTCGAGCGAGACGTCGAACTCGGCAGGCGCTTCGGCGGGCGCAGGCGTGTCGGAGCCCGCCTCGGTCGGCACCAGCCCGCGCACCGTCTCACGCAGCTTCTTGGCGTCGAAGGGCTTCTCGACGAACAACGCTCCGGGGAAGCGCTCGAGCGCCTCTTTCGAGTGCCGCGCGCCCTTGAACACGCCGGTCATGAACACGAGCTTGAGCTCGGGCCGCGCGGCCTGCAGGCCCTCGGCGACGTGGTAGCCCATCATGTCGGGCAACAGCATGTCGATGAGCGCGAGCTGCACGGGCTCGGTCTTGCCCAGCTCGACCGCGGGCCGGCCCTTGTTCGCGCCGACGACGGTGTAGCCCGCCTCTTCGAAGAGCGAAGTGAGGAGCGCCACCAGCTCCTTGTTGTCGTCGACGACGAGAATGGTGGGCGCCATGCGGAGCGCTCTTATACCGCTCGGCGCGCGCTCGTGCGATCCACAATCCACGTCGAACGCGTGTAGGCTGCCGGTTCTCTCGGAGGCGGTTGCACGATGCGTCGTCTGATCCTCTCTCTGCTGTTGGTGGCGGCTCCAGCGCTCGCGCAGACGGCCTTCGACGCGTCGATTCCCGATGGCTCGGCGGGCATGGGCGGCGCCGACATGACGTCAGAAGAGAACGACATGCGCGACCCGTGTCTGTCGGCCCGTGACTGCGACCGCGGCATGTCGTGCACCAACGGCCGCTGTGTGCCGACGCCGATTCGCAACGCCGGTGGCTGTGGCGGCGGGCTCGCGGTGTCGTTGCTGCCGCTCGCTGCGGGGCTCGTGTTGATCAGCCGCCGCAGGTGACGTTCGTCACAGGCGTTTGTGATTGCCCGGGCGTGTGCAGCCGACGTAAGGCCGCGCGCGTCGGTCAAGGGAACCCGGTGTGAGTCCGGGGCTGCCCCGCAGCGGTGAACAGAAACGAAAGCCGTCACGAAGCACTGGGCTGATACCGAGCCTGGGAAGCGACGGTGAGTAGGTGGCTCGAAGCGAGCCGTGTCTGTGAGTCCGAAGACCTGTCCGGCCCTGAAGGCCCTCCATCGTGGAGGACCCTTCGGGAACAGCAGTCCCATCTCGCTCCGAGGGGAGCGCGGCGGACAGGTCGACCGGCACCGTCGTTCTGCGCGTGCGCCCTTCCGGGTACGTGTGCCTGTCGAGACGTCTGTCGCGTCACGCCCTTTCGAGCACGTGGAGTCCGAGGGGGCTCCCGCCGGAGGAACGATGTCGACGAAGACGTGGTTGATGATGACGAGTGTGCTGGTGGTGTTGACGGGCTGCCCGCAGCCGCAGAGCCAGCGGTGTACGCCGCAGAACTGCGCGAGCGGGTGCTGCACCGAAGGCGGCTTCTGCGCGAGCGGTGACGTGAACAGCGCGTGCGGCATCAGCGGCGCGGCCTGCGCGGTCTGCCCCGGCGCGACGACGTGTCAGATGAACGAGTGCCGCGCGGTGGCGTCGGGCGGTGGCTCGGCTGGCGGGAGCGCAGCGGCTGGCGGGAGCGCAGCGGCTGGCGGGAGCGCAGCGGCTGGCGGCAGCGCAGCGGCTGGCGGGAGCGCGGCGGCTGGCGGGAGCGCGGGTGGCGGCAGCGCGGCTGGCGGCAGCGCGGGTGGAGCGGTGGACGCGGGCGTCTCGTGCGCCACGGCGACGCTCGACCCCGTGCTCGGAACCTTCTCGCTCGCGGGCACGACGACGGTCGCCAACTCGGGCGCGTTGCCTGCGGGCACCTCGGCGCTCGGGCTGCACAACGGCGTGCTCTTCACCGTCACCACCGACCGCCAGCTGCGGCAGCTCGGCACGCTCCCGACGCTCGCCCTCGGCCCCGCCATCGTCGACGTGCGCGCCGCGGCCGACCGTGACGCCGGCACCTTCCTCGGCGGCACCATCGCGTCGAACGGCCAGCAGCTGCTCACCGGCTACACGAAGTCGGGCGCCGGCTTCCCCGGCGTCGTCGCGCTCGTGCAGCCCGAAGATGGTGGTGTGGAGTACGTGAGCGCTCCGGGCAACTACACCTCGGCGGGCCTCTCGAGCGGCGCCTTCATCGTCAACGGCACGGGCCTGGGTTCGGCGACGGGCAATGGCCTCTTCGCGCTGCGCCCGGGTTCGCCTTCGCAGACCGCGCTGCTCGCCACCTTCCCCGATGCGTTCGGTGGCAGCGGGTACACCACCGTCACCGCCAACGGCGTGCTCGTCGCCGGCAACGCGCGCGCCGACTTCAGCAACGTGGCCCGCGCCATCGCGCCCTCGACGTACCTGGGCCCCATCGCGAGCGGCGCGTCGTTCACCTACGTCGCGGCCGATGCGCCAATCGTCGCGGAGGGAGACGAGGTCGCCGCGCTGACGACGCTGCAGAACGACGCCGTGGTGGTGCGCGGCGGCTATGACGCCTCGTTCACGCCGTTCACCGTGCGCGTCGAGCGCATTCCCCTCACGCTCGCGGGTTCGGGCGTGCAGACGGTGACGGTCGGAGCGCCGGTGACGTTGCTCGAGAACGGCGCCCTGCGGTGCACCCGCGTCTTCACCGCCATCGGCGCGGGCAACGACCTGTACGTCGGCCTCGATGACCGCCAGGGCCGCCGCCTGGTGAAGCTCGCGCCGTGAGACGAACTCCACGACGAGCCAGAAGAGCAGCGGCTCCATCGATGGGTCGAACCGCGCCGCGGCGACGTCGGCTGGCGACGGCGAAGTCGAGCGGGGGAACCGCGAGACACACGTTCGCCCTGCTCGCGCTGGCCTGGTGTGGGTGTGGTGCCTCGGTCATGCAGGTCGACGGAGGCGCTGCACCCGATGGCCCCGACGCGAGCGTGGCCGTCGATGCGGGCGCGGTCGATGGGGGCGCAGCCGATGCCGGCGTGCGCCTGCCCGACCCGTGGGCCGATCGCGTGGTGAGCATCACACCAGGTGACGGCGCCGGCTTCGGGCAAGACCGCTTCCCCGACGTGGTGCTCGGGCCGCCGCAGGGTGGTGGTGAGAGCAGCGGCTCGCTCGACGTGCTCTCGCTCGGGCGCGACGGCGTCATCGTGCTCGAGTTCACCGACCTCGTCGCCGTCGATGGGCCGGGCGTCGACCTGCTCGTCTTCGAGAACCCGTTCGGCACCTTCTTCGAGACCGGCGTGGTGGCGGTCAGCGACGACGGCGTCGACTGGAGGGAGTTCGCCTGTGCGGCCGATGACGTCGACGCAGGCTTCCCCGGCTGTGCAGGTGCGCACGTCGTCTTCGGCAACCCGGCGATGGGTATTTCGGCCACCGACCCGCGCGTCGCCGGCGGAGATGGCTTCGACCTCTCGCTCGTCGGCCTCTCGCGCGCCCGCTTCATGCGCATTCGCGACTCGGGCAAGAACCGCTTCTACGGCCCTCCGGGTGGCGGCTTCGACCTCGACGCGGTGGCCGTGGTGAACGCGCGGCTCGTCGATGGCGGTGCGCCGTGACGTGCTCCCGCCGGTGTGTCGTCGCCGGTGGGCTCGCGCTCGCGGCGTGCGGGCCGCAGGGGCGTGAGGTGGCCGATGGCTCCGTCGATGCCGGCGAGGTGATCAGCTGCAGCGACGCGCCCACGCCCGGCGCGAGTCAGGTGCGCATCGAGCTGAGCGACGTGCCAGCGCTGCGAACGCCGGGCGGCGCCGCGCTCGTCGAACGCCCCGACGTGCTGCTGAACGTCTGGGTGCTGCACCTGATGAACGGCTGCTTCACCGCGGTCTGGCGGGTGTGCACGCACGGCGCCTGCGACGTCGAGGCGCGCGAGAACGAGCTGTATTGCCCCTGCCACGGCAGCCGCTTCGCGCTCGATGGAGCGGTGCTGCAGGGCCCGGCGACGCGAGCGCTGCGGGCCTTCCGGGTCGTTCGCGAGGGAGAGACGCTGCTGCTCGAGCGCTGATCACCCCGCATCGGTTGCAGACCCGCTGACAACCCTGCCGGTGACCGCCCGCGTCGGCGTGTGCGAAGTGCCCGCTTCCACTGAGGAGTCGTCGTGGTCCGTGGCATGCTCATGCGCCTGTCGTTTCGGGGTCTCATTTCCTCCCATTCGAGGTCGTCTGCATGAAGCGCCTGCTCGGCTGGATTTGCTGTGCGTCACTGTTCGTCGTCGGCTGCGAGTGCAACGTCGTGGTGCCCGAAGACGTGGACGGCGGCGTCGACGCTGGCTTCGCGGGCGGTACGTCGGGAACGGGCGGTGGCTCGACGGCAGGTGGAGCAGCGGGCGGCTCCACGACGGCGGGCGGCGCGGCTGGCGGCTCGATGACGGCGGGCGGCGCAGCAGGCGGCTCAACGACGGCGGGCGGAACGGCAGGCGGAGCCATCGGCGGCGGTGATGCAGGTGGCATGGCGGGCGGCGACGCGGGTGGCTCGGCGACTGCGGGCGGGACGGCAGGCGGAGCCATCGGCGGTGGAACGGCCGGCGGCCTCGTCATCGGCGGCGGCACGGCCGGCGGCCTCGTCATCGGCGGCGGTACGGCGGGCGGCCTCGTCATCGGCGGCGGCACGGCGGGCGGCCTCGTCATCGGCGGCGGTACGGCGGGTGGCTCCATCGGCGGTGGAACGGCGGGTGGCTCCATCGGCGGTGGCGCGGCGGGTGGCTCCATCGGCGGCGGCACCGCGGGTGGCTCGGGCGGTCCCGTCGACACGTACGTGTGCGTGTCCTGCGCGGGCTCTGCCGACACCAACACCGGCGCACAGAACAGCCCCTTCCGCACCATCGGCCGTGGCATCGCAGTGGCGCAGCTGCTCGGCCGCCCCACCGTCTTCGTGGGTTCGGCGAACGGCGTCGCCACCACCTACGCCGAGAACCTCGTCATCCCCGCGGGCGTCGTGGTGCAGGGCCGGTGGGTCGTGAACGGCGCGTTCAGCTGGTCTCGCACCGGCAACCGCACCAACCTGCTGAACCTGTTCGCGTCTGGCGTGACGTTCGCGGCGGGCGCGGGTCGGTCGTCGGGCCTCGACGGCCTGCTCGTCAGAAGCTCGGGCGCGGTCGCCGGAGCCACCGCCGTCGCGGCCATCTCCATCATCGACGCCTCGCCCACCATTCTCGACGTGCAGGTCGAGGTGCCCAGCGCGGCGCTGCCTCCACCCACCACGGCGGCAGGCATCGCGGTGTCGACGAGCGGCTCACCCACGTCGGTCGCGTTCCCGCGCATCGCGGGCGTGTCGACGGGCAACCGCTCGGTCGTGACGGCCGGGCCCGCCACGACGAACTCCATCGGCATCTCGGTGTCGGGAGCGTCGGCTGAACTCGAGTTCGTCAACGCCACCGGCGGCAACACGAGCGGCGCGACGGCGGTCAGCGTCGGCGTCTTCCTCTCGAACGGCCGCGGCACCACCATTCGCAGCTCGACGCTGGCGTCGGGCCTCGCGTCGCAGGGGGCGTGCGCCGGTCTCTCGAGCACCGGAGACTCGGCGGGCGTCGTCGTCGACACGGTCGAGGCGCGCGGCTGCACCGGCGTTCCCAACGGGCTGAACCCGCCGAACGCGTCGGTGGGCGTCAGCTTCTCGAGCTGCCCGGCCATCGCGCCCGGCTCGACCGCGCCAAGGCTCACGGGCAGCGTGGTGCAGGGCGGCGTCGCGCAGGGCACGAGCAGCTACGTCGCCGGCGTCATCTCGAATGACGGGTGCGCGCTGAACATCGACAACAACAACGTCACGGGCAGCAACGCGGTGGTCATCGTGCCGCAGACGGCGGCGGGCGTGCTGTGCACCCACGAGCTGGTGAATGGCACCGCGGGCCGCAACGCACCGTGCCGGGTGGCGAACAACCGCTCCATCACCGCAGGCCGGGGTCAGGCCGCGTCGGTCGGCCTGGCCTGCATCGGCAACTGCGCCAGCGGCACCGCGTCGTGCGCCGGCTCGTGCAGCGAGGTGATGAGCAACACGGCCATCTCGGGGCAAGACTCGCGTCTCGTGGTGCACGGGCTCATCACGCAGTCGTCGCCGCGGCTGGCCCGCAACACCTTCGGCGGTGACACCAACTCGTGCTCGAACCAGGGCAGCGGCTCGCCGGCGCTCTTCGGCCTGCGGCTCGAGGGCTCGGCCTCGCGCGTCGAGAACAACCTGGTGCAGGGCGGCACGTGCTCGGCGGTGACGGCCTTCGAGCAGGTCAACGCCCAGCGCACCGGCGACCTGAGCATTCCGGCGCCCGACGTGCACAGCAACACGTTCGTGCCCGTCGCCGGCCTCTCGGGCGGCACCATGAACCAGCTCATCGTCGGCGTCGCGATTCGTTCGGCGCTGCCGTCGATCATGGTGTCGCAGCCGCGCGGCAGCTACCGCAACAACATCATCACCGCGCTCGGCCTCGCCAACGTTCGTTTCGCCTTCGTCGAGGGTGACTCCACGACCGACCCGGCGGTGCTCGAGAACAACGACTTCTGGACCGGCCCCTCCATCACCGGCATGGCGCCGCTGTACCAGAACGAGGGCACCACCACGCTCAACAGCGCCGGGCAGATCAACGCGCTCAATGGCGGTGGCGTGAGCTCGCAGAACAACCTCTCGAACGACCCGGTCTTCGGGTTGAACTTCAGGCTGACGGCGCTGTCGCCGATGCGCGGCGCAGGCACGGCCGCCGGCGCTCCCGGCGATGACATCGATGGCGATCGCCGGCCCTCGCCGACGAACACCACGCCCGACATCGGCTGCGACGAGGTGCAGTGAGCGGCGGGGTTCACGGGCGCGCGACGAGCTGCTCAGACGCCTTGCAGCTCGGGCGGGAGCCGAACGCACAGCCCCGCTTGAAGAAGCTGGCTGCCGCCGCGAGGTCGCGCGGTGCTCCGGCCCCGAGCTGGGCCATGCTCCCGAGGTGGTAGCAGCCGAAGCCGTCTCGCAGGTCGCAGGCGCGCGTCATCAGCCTGTGCGCCTCGGCGAGGTCGGGCGCGGCCGCGTACCGGTACGTCAAGCCGAGGAAGCTGCAGCCCACGCCCACGCTGGCGTCGCACGCGCGCTGGTAGACGGCCCTGGCCTTCGGCAGGTCGGTGGCCTCGAACGACCGGGCCGCGTGAACGCAGGCGCTCTGGTCGCCCTCGCTGCAGGAGCGCTCGAACGAACGTTGCTCCTCGGCGCGCTCACGGTCAGCCAGTGACTCGAGCTCGGTCGCCAGCACCTGCATGCGGTCGCCGGGAGACAGACCATCGAGCCGGTGCTGTGCCTGGAAGCGCAAGCTGTCGCGGGTCTCGGTCACCAGCGCCGCGCCACCGACGAGGCCCACTGCCGCCAGCACCACGGCTTTGGTGACGGTGGCCCGACGCTCCTCGGGGAAGCGCCAGCGCCCGCCGCCCCAGACCCAGCTGGTGAAGAGCGCGCCCCCCATCACCAGCGCCTGCGCCGTCTTCGCCATCGTGTGGCCAGACTCGAAGAAGGCCCGATTGAACAGGAACATGAGCGCGATGAGGCCCCACGAGTTGAAGAGCGCCAGGAGCAACGACGGAAGAAACAAGCGCGACTCGGTGTGAACGAGCCCCCGCTCGTCGACGATGTGGCGCTCTCCCCCGATGGGAATGAGGGGGAAGAAGCCGAGGAACCAGAAGGTCGTCGACGACGAGCCACCTCGACGGTGAAAGAGGGTGCCGTACTGCGCCGTTCCGATGGGGAGGTGGATTGCCATGCCTGCGTGACTCGCGGGCGCGCGCAGACGGGCAGCATCAAATCGGACACGTCAGAGCGCGCTGAAGTCAGACCATGCCGGCGCTATCGCTGCGTTCGTCTCCGCGCGCGCTCGCGAGCTTCGGCGAGTGGGTCCTTCGGGGCCGGCTTCGTCGGGGGCTCGGGCTCGGTCGGGGGTGGCGGCTCTGCCGGCGACGTCGCGGGAGCACGAGGTGCGCTGGGCTTCGCCGTCGTCGCGACGATGGCAGGCATCGAGTCGACACTCACGGGCCCAGCCACCTTCGCCGTGACGCGCTTCTTCGGCCTCGGCCCCGAGAGGAAGCGCCGCACGAAGACCTCGGCGACGAGCGCGAGCACGGCCAACGACACCAGCACGGGCGCGAGCGGCACGCGCGCGAACGACTGCCGGCCTTCGGCGAACAGCCCCGTCATCGCGAGGCGCTCCACGCCACTGCCAGCCTTCGCCACCGCGACGAGGGCGTTGCGGCCTTCTTTGGGAGGCGCCGGCTCGAACTCGGGCACCCACGGCAACGTCACCGGCGGCGCGCGGAAGACGCGGTCGCCCAGCTTCACGACGGGGTGCCACGTGCCCGTGCCGGGCAAGACGAAGTGCGCGCCCTGGCGGTCTTCGTCTTCCCACCGCATCGGCAGCTCGATGGGCTTCACCTTCGCGTCACCGCTGAGCAGCATCAACGTCGCCTGGCCCGACGGCGGCGGCGCGTTGGGGTCGAAGTCGAGCGTGACGTGCAGGTCGTTTCCCGTGAGGCGGGCCCGCGCGACGGCGTCGACGCTGGTGGCCTGCGGCGGCATCACCCAGCGCACCGCCTGCTCGAGCATCGCGCGGCGGCCGCCCCACGAGGTGAGCGCGCCGGTGTACTTGCCGTCGACCTCGGCGGCGAAGGCCACCGAGCGCCCCAGCCCGTGCGGCCAGAACGCCAGCAGCGGCGCCTTGTTCTCGTCGCTGGTGCGCACGCCGACGCTCGCGTTGGGCTTGAGGTACGTGAGGCTGTAGCCGCCACACGACGTGAGCCCGGCCGACGGAATACGCCCGAGCATCGCGAGGTCGGGGCCGACGACGAGGGGAATCTCTCCGTCGACGAAGCTGGAGCGCGCCACCGCGATGGTCTCTTGCGAGAAGATGCGCGGCAGGCTCGTCGCGTCTTCGGCGAAGTAGATGCGGCCATTGCCGCGCGCGGCGACCTCTTCGAGCAGCTGCGCGTCGGGGTCTGCCTTCGTGCCCATGCCGATGACCGACACGGTGACGTTCTGCTCCACCAGATCGTCGAGCGTCTCGCGGTAGTCGTCGGGCTCTTCAGAGTCGGCCGCGTCAGAGAAGAGCAGCACGTGCCGCGTGGGTTTGCCCGAGCGCAGAATCTCCTTCTTCGCCGTGCGCAGGCCGACGCCGACGTAGATGCCGCCACCGCCGCTGAAGCCGCGCGCCACCTTGTCGAGCGGCAGCCCGCTCGCGACCGGCGTGAGGCCGAAGATCTCATGATCGCCGGTGTCGACCATGTGCACCGAGGCCTCGTCGCGTTCGTTGAGCAGCTGGAGCGCGCCGACGACGCCTTCGGCCGCGAGCTCCATCTTCGTGCGGCCGTCTGGCACCGTCGCGCCCATCGAGCAGCTGCAGTCCATGATGATGCTGATGGCCACCGACGCCTTGCGCTGCTCTTCACGCACCTCGAGCGAGACCGGCAGCACCGCTTCGAGCGCCGACTTGCGATAGCCGCCTTCGCCGAAGGAGTGCCGCCCTCCCATCATCACCAGGCCTCCGCCGGCCTCACGAACGTACTGGGCGAGCACCTGCAGCCCGGCCTCCGAGAGCCGTGACGCTTCGACGTCGTCGAGCACCACCGCGCCGACGTTCTCGAGGTGCTCCATGCCGACGGCGAAGGGCAGCCGCGCCTCGACCTTCATGCCGGCCGCCGTCAACGTCTGCACGAGCACGCCGTTGGGGCGATCGGTGAGCACCAGCACCGTGGGAGGGCCCTCGACCCGCACCACCGCGCGGCCGACGTCGTTCTCGGGCAGGCCGTCGCCCTTCGCGGTGACGCGCAGCTGGTACGCCACGAGGCCCGGCGTCTCGACGAGGTCGCGGAAGGTGATGACGGTCGCGCCTTCGGGCAGTGCGCGCACCGACTGGGTGATGGGCTTGCCGTTGCGCAGCAGCGTCAACGTCGCCTCGGTGGCGACGTTCGTCTTCACCGTGGCCATCAACAGAAACGGCTCCTGCTGGGTGACGTTCGCGGGCGCCTCGAGGCCGGTGATGGCGACGTCGAGCGCGGCGTCTTCCCGAACGAGCGGCCGCACGTCGACGGGAACGCCACGGGCAGCGAGCCTTCGGGCCGAGGCGCGCGGGTCGAGCCCCGTCGAGCGCCCGTCGGAGAGCACGAGCACGCGGCCTGCGCGGTCTTCCGGAATGAGGTCGGCCGCGGCGTCGAGCGCGGTGGCCAGGTTCGACGCCTCGCCGTCGATGGCCTGCGAGAACCCACCGAAGCGCGCGTCGTGCGAGAGCGCAGACTCGACGCGAACCTCGCGGCCGAACGAGACGACGCCCACGCGGTCACCGGCTCGGCGCTCGTTCTCGAGCAGGTGAATGAGCTCGGTCGCCTGGTCGAGGCTGCCCGGCGGCATCGAGCGCGAGCGGTCGACGACGACGACCAGGTCGCTGCCGTCGCTCTCGAGCCTCCACTCGGGCTGCGCCAGCGCGACCACCAGCAGCGTGACGAGCGCACCACGCAGCCACATCGGCGGCCCATTCAGCTTGCCGGTGCGCCACAGGAGCAGCCCCAGCGGCACCAGCAGCAACAACGCCTGCGGCGCGACGAAGCTCATGCGCGCCTCCGCGCCGTGAGCCAGTAGTCGGCGAGCATCAGGGCGAGCACCACCACGAGCCATGCCCACGCGCGAGGCCGGTCTGCCGAGAGCGAGGCCAGCGCATCGGTCTTCGCGGCGTCGACCGACCACGGCCCACGCGTGCGCAGGTCTGACTCGTGCGCGTCGAGCGCCAACACCTCGAGCGTGTCGAAGGGCTTCCCGTCGCGCAGCAGCCTCCACGAGCCCGGCGGCGAGAGCGGTGCAACGTCGAGCGCGCCGACGCCGAGCACGGGGCGAGAGACACCCTGCGGGCCTTCGAGGGCCCAGTTCGCGCCGGCCGACGTCACCACGGCGACGTCTTCGCCGATGTGCACGAGCTTGCGGGGGAAGCCCTCCTTCGAGGTGCGCGCCCGCCGCACGACGTTGCCCCACAACACCGGCCAGGCGACCGAGCGCTGCACGTTGCTGCGGCTGACGTCGAGGTTGAGGTGCACCACGCCTTCGTCGTCTTCGCTCATCAACACCACCGGCCCGGCGCTGAGCAGCGGCTGCCCTCGAGGGTTCTCGCCCGCCGTCCACACCACGCCACCGAGCTGCACGTCGTCGAGCAGCGCGTGCGTCTTCTGCGCGAAGAACGGGCCCACGAACGAGGTGGGCGCGCCCTTCGCGCCGAGGCGCACACTGGCGGCAGAGTCAGGCGGCCCGATGGTGAGCTCTGGCTCCTTCGAGTCGAGGGCCACGTTGTCCATCACCCGCAGCGCCTTCGTGATGGTGGCGAGCGCGTTCGCGTCGAGCCCCTCGAGCAGCGCCACGCCCAGCGTCGGCGTCGGCGCCGGCAGCAACGTGAGCCGGCCGTCTTCGACGAAGGCGTCATCGGGCAGCGTCACCTCGATGGGCCCGTCGGTCTTCATGCCAACCCGCACGAGAGCCGTCGCGCCCGACGCGATGGAGACCGACTGCGACTGCTTCACGCCGTCTTTCGCCGTGAAGCGCACCTCGACGTCCTTCGGGCTGTCGAAGTCGTTCACCACCCGCACCGTCACCGTGGCGACGCCGGCCTCGTCGCGCCGCTGCACCGAGAGGAAGCCGAGGTTCTCGAGCCGCGCGCCGACGGAGCGGCCATGCACCTCGGGCGGCAGCGTCACCTCACCCACCGGGCCGTCGGTGAAGAAGTACACGCGCTGCTTCGGCACGGTCGACAGCTCCCTCGCGAGCGAGAACGCGGGCGATGGGTCGTGCGATGGCTGCGCGGGCTTCCACGACTCCAGCGCCGAGAGAGCGCGTGCGACATCGAGCTGCGGACCGGCGAGCAGCCTCGGCTTCGGCCCCGTCTCGATGATGGTCAGCACCGACGCACCTTCGGACTTCACCAACTCGGCGACGGCGTCACGCGCAGCCTCGGCGGCCGTGCGCCCACCCTTCGACGCGAGCATCGAGAGACTTCCATCGACGACGACGACGACGTGCGTGCGGCGCGCGGTCTCTCCGCAGCGGGCGTCGGCGAGGAAGAGCGCAGCGGCGACGAGGGCGAGCGTCTCGAGCGCGAGCGAGACTTCACGGGAGAACCGCTCGAAGCGTGGCCCGGCTTCGGCGCGCTGGTCGGGCGTGCGCCAGAGAAAGAGCGCGCTCACCAGACGAGGCGGTTGTTTGCGGCGAAGAAAGTACGCGGCCACCACGGCCGGTACCGCGAGCAACGCCAACAGCCCGAGCGGGAAGCCGAGGCTCATGCGGCCTCCACGAGCAGCGAGAGCTGCTGCCGCGCGAGCTCGGGCAACGAACGCGACGCGGGCACCTGCACCCAGCTCGCCGAGACTCGCCGTGCTGCCGACTGCCACTCCCGTACGTGGGCGCCGAAGCGCTGCTGGTAGGCCTCGAGGACCCCCGGCGTGAGAATGCGCTCGAGCACCTCACCCGACTCCGAGTCCGTCAGCCGCGCGCCTGCGCCACCGCTCGGGTCGACGTCTTCGTCATCGAGCACCTGCACCAACACGCAGCCCGCCGCGTTGCGCGCGAAGCGTTCGGCCAGCGGCCCCGGCACGGCCTCGACGAGGTAGTCACTCACCACGACGCGCAGGCCGCAGTGCGAGAACGGGGGCAGCCGACCCAGCGTGACGTCGAACGGCTCCCGGCCATCGGCCTTCGCCTGCGAGAGCGCGAGCCGCGTCTGTGGCCCCGGCACCTTCTGCACCTCACGCCCCGCCAGCAGCAGCACCGGCTCACTGCCGCCATGCCGCGCGAGCTCGCACACCCACGCGGCGACCTCTTTGGCGCGCGACGCCTTCTCTTCCGATACCGCCATCGACGCCGAGAGGTCGAGCACCACCTCGACCCGCGGCGACACCTCGTCCTGCCGTACCCGCACCACCAGCTCGCCCGTGCGCGCGACGGCGTTCCAGTCGACGTGCCGCAGGTCGTCGCCAGGGTGGTACGTGCGAAAGTCATGCAGCTCCATGGAGCTGCCCACCGACGCGGCGCGCACGTCACCGAGCCGCCCGCGGTGCGGCACGCGAGGCAGCCGCAACGAGAGGCCCGCCGAGGCACGCTCCACCATCGCGAAGTCTGGAGCCGCGTCACGCATGGGCACGCTCCTCGTCGTCGCCGTAGAGCATCAACAGCGCCACCACGGCAGCGAGCGCCGAGAGGAGCGCCAGCACGATGGCCTCTTCTTCGAGGTGCGCGCGGTCGACGAACCGAATCATTCCGAAGAAGGGGTTCATCACCCAGAGCGGCCCACGGTCGGGTCGCGACCCGTCGATGATGGCCAGCACCGTCGGCACCGCGATGCCGAGCACCGTCGCGACGAGGAACCCCAGCCGCGTGGCATCGCGATGACCGAGGCGCCTCAGCGGAGTGACGCGCGCGAGAATGACGCCAACCGAGAGGTACAGCACCACGTACGACGGCGAGGCGATGGCGAGCCCGGTGCTGCGGTGCGAGTCGCTCAACAGCGCGACGGTGAACACGCACCCGGTGGCGAGCAGCAGGCCGAACGCGACGACGGTGCTGCGAAACGCGCCCGGCCGCGCGAAGCCGTCATCACGCGTGGCGGGCGGGTAGCCGGGCAACTCGGAGACGCTGAAGAAGCCGACCCCCAACAACAACAACGAGCACACGACCGACGCGAAGGCCGCCACGCCCACGTCGGCGTCGAGCAACCCGATGAGGCCGGCGGTCGAGGCGAGGCCGCCGCCGAACACCCACACCAGGCGAACCCGCGCGGGGTGCGAACGTGACTCGGAGTCGAGCGCGAGCGCCGCTGCCGCCGCAGGCAACACGCAGTACGCCACCGCCACCATCGCGAGCGGCACGAGCAGCAACACGCCGACCGTTTCACCCTCGCGCAGCATGCGCTCACCATTGAAGGTGAGCGCGCCGGTGACCGCGAGCGCGATGCCTCCGAGCACCACGCTCAGCCCCAGCACCAAGAAGTGGCCCAGGGTGCGCTCGAGCCGCGACTCCGACTGTGCGGCGAGACCGACGGCTGCGGTGGTGAGCAGAAACGCCGTGCCCAGCTGCCACCACACCCCGAGCAACACGTTGGCCAGGCCGACGCCCGAGAGCAGGTAGCTGAGCAGCATGAACGGCGCGGTCGCCGCAGCGCCGAGCGCCACCTGAGCGATGGCCGACAGGTGCTTGCCGCGCACGATGCCCCCGGTGCCCAGCCCGGTGAGCACGAGCAGCACCCACGTCTCGTCTTCCCGCTCCTTCACCATCGCGCGAAAGGCGATGAAGGGCGCCAACACCTGGCCGTACACGGCGAACGCGACGCTCATGCCCATGAAGGCGAAGCCACCGCGCGGCTCGTTCGAGTCTTGCGCCATCGCCGCGTTGACGAGCACCACCACGAAGCCGGCGAA
>JAEUJR010001116.1 GCA_016793585.1 Archangium sp. | reverse complement strand
CGAGCGCGCCGTCTGTGTTCGCGTCGAACTTCTCGAGCACCGCGGCGCGAAGGCGCAGACACCGGGCCTCCATCGCGTCGACCATCGCCGTGCGCTCGTCGTTCGAGAGGCTGCCGTCGCCGTTCTCGTCGAACGCCCACTTCAGGCGCTTGAGCACGTGCACGCGATGACGAATGGCGAAGCGTGCCGCAACCGGGTGACCGACCCGCGCCTCGAGGTCGCGTTTGAGTTGCACACGCTCCGCAGGGCCCAGCTTGCCGTCACCATCACCGTCGTACGCCGCGAGCACCTTCTGCCGGCGCCCTTCGACGTCGCACACGCCACTCGCGTCATCGGGCATCGAGGGCAGCTCGCTCGCGTCGCTGGCCAGCTCGTCGACCTCGGCGTCGCTCTCGCCACCGCTCGCTTCGGCGCCGACGTCACCCGTCTCTTCGGCCACCGTCAGGTACGACGTCGCTTCACCCACCAGCGCGTCGTCTTCCGTCATCGCGCCCTGGCAGGCGGCGCCCGAGAACGCGAGGGCTGACATCGAGAGGGTGAGCAGTGCACGGCGGAGCGGCTTCATGGGGTTCTCCTCGAATGCTGCGTGGTGTTCCGGCCTCGAAGAGAGGAACCCGGCGCTCGTTCATTGGTTGCGCGGCACCCATCCACCGGGAACGACTGGACCGTCACCCGCGGGTTGCGCCTTGGGGTGAACCACTCCCCGCCGCGCCTGGAGCCGGGCTATGGCGAGCAGGTGCGTTTCGGTCTTCTGCTTCTGCTGCTGCTGGCCGCCTGTGGGCAGCTTCCTTCTCCGCCCGACTCGGGCCACGACGCGGCCGTGCTCTACCCCGGCCCGAAGCCCGAGCTCGACGCGGGGGCCGTCGCCGATGCGGGAGGCTTCGACGCGGGCTCGTCGACTGACGCGGGCTCGTCGACTGACGCGGGCTCGTCGACTGACGCTGGCCAGGCCGACGCAGGTATCGACGGCGGGTTGATCAACGACGCGGGCTTCGACGCGGGCATCACCGTCATGGACTCGGGCGTCGTGCTCGCGACCGTCTCGCACGTGCGTGAGCTGCGCGGCGTCTGGGTCGCCACCGTCTCGAACCTCGACTTCTCGCAGACGCTCTCGCCCGACGCGGGCATCGCCGCCATGCAGGCCCTCGTGGAGCGCACGCGCGACGCCGGGCTCAACGCCATCTTCTTCCAGGTGCGCCCCGAGTCAGACGCCTGGTACCAGTCGTCGCTCGAGCCGTGGAGCCGCTTCGTCACCGGCACCCAGGGCCGCGCGCCGGGGTGGGACCCGCTCGACACGCTGCTCGACGCCGCCCATGCACGTGGCGTCGAGGTGCATGCGTGGGTGAACCCGTATCGCGGGCTCGCGACGGCGGGCTCCAGCACTGCCACGAATCACGTCACGCGTACGCTCGCGAGCGCGGCCATCACCTACGACGGCAAGGTGACGATGAACCCCGGCGTGCCTGCGGTTCGGCAGCACGTGCTCGCCGTCGTGCGCGACCTGCTCGACCACTACGACGTCGATGGCCTTCACTTCGACGACTACTTCTACCCGTACCCGGCAGGCACGCCGTTTCCCGACGACGCGACGTACCAGGCCTACAGCACCAACGGCGGCACCCTGACGAAGAGCGACTGGCGCCGTGACAACGTGAACACGCTCGTGCGCGAGGTGATGAACGTGGTGACGAACGACCACCCGCACGTGCGCTTCGGCATCTCCCCCTTCGGCATCTGGAGACCCAACAACCCGCAAGGCGTCGTCGGCCTCGACGCCTACGAAGAGATCTCGTGCGACGCCGTGACGTGGATGAACCAGGGCTGGGTCGACTACGTCGCGCCGCAGCTCTACTGGGCCACCACGTCTTCGGGGCAGCCCTTCGTGCCGCTCGCGACGTGGTGGGCCAACGGCACCATGGGCGGCCGCCATGTGTTCCCTGGCCACGGCCTCTACCGGCTCGGCATGACCGGCTACACGAACGTCGCCGAGATTCGCGCGCAGGTGAACGCGACCCGCTCGTTGCGCAGCCGCGGCATGATGGGCGGCATCCACTACCGCGAGGGGAACCTGCGCGCGAACACCCTGGGCGTGCGCGACCTCTTTCACGATGAGCTCTACGCGCAACCCGCGCTGCCTCCGCCCGTGCCGCGCCAGGGCTCGTCGATGACGCCGCTGCCGCCCGTGGTGACGAAGACGGGCTCGACGCTCACGGTGTCGCACGTGCTGCCGCTGACGGCGCGGTTCTTTGCGCTCTATCGCTCCGACCCCACGGGGTGGACGCTGGTCGACGTCGCCGGAGGCGTGCAGGCGTCGTTCGGTCCACTCGCTGCTGGAACCTGGGCCGTCAGCGCCGTCAACCGCGGAGGCGCCGAGAGTCAGGGCGTCGTCATCGTCATTCGCTGATCAACCGACGCTGCGCTCGAACACCCGTGTCGAGCCACCTTCGGGCTCCGACTTCTCCTGGGTGAGCGACTGCACGCGGTGCGCGAGCCCTTTGACCGACGTCTCGACCTGCTCCTCCGAGACGCGCAGCACCTGACGGCCCTGCAGAATCACCCGCGTCACCGTCTCGACGTCGGCGGCCTTCACGTCGAGCCCTTCGCGCTGACACAGGCCGTTCGACAGCCGCACCACGTTCGCCGTCGAGCGCCCACGCTTCAAGTCGTACGTGTCGAGCTGCGCGATGGCCTGGGCGACCTCCTGCGGCAGGTACCAGCGGTACGCGATGATGGCGCCCACCTCGCGGTGACACTCCTCGACGACGCGCCGCCACACGCCGCCCGAGAGGAACGCCGAGGCGCTCTTCTGGCTCGTGCCGCGCTCCACCTCGAGCAAGAGCGCCGCCACCACCGGCTTGCCGATGTCGTGGAACAAGCCCGCCAGGTACGCGGCGTTGGGGTCGATGCCCGAGACGTGCTGACAGAGGTCGCGCGCGAGCGTCGCCACGCCGAGGCAGTGCTCCCAGATGCCGCGAAACGCGTTGCGAATCGTCGGGTCCTTCGAGGCGAAGACCTGCTCGGCCGCGAGCTCCTGCAGCACGGTGGTGAGCGTCTTCATGCCGATGCGTGAGACCGCGCCGTCGACGCTGCTGATGCGCGCGAGCCCGCCGTAGACGGGGCTGTTCGACAGCCGCACCACGCGCGAGGCGATGAACGGGTCTCGCTCGATGAGCCGCGCCACTTCACCGAAGCTCGACTCGGGGTCGTGCGCGAGCTCGAGACACTTCACCGCCACCTCGGGCAGCGCGGGCAGCTTCAACGTGTCGGCCTGCAGGCGCCTGGTGATGATGTCCTTCATGCGCGAGGCGACGGCGATGGCCTGCACCCGCTCGGCCTGCTCTTCGCGCATCGTCTGGAAGACGCGCGTGTCTTCTTTGGCCGGCAGCTTCGCGGTGGGTGACGGAGCGGCAGCAGGCGTTGCTCCCGGCGGTGGTGGAATCGACGCCGTCGGCGCCTGCACCGGCCTGGGCGCCTCGATGACCGGCTGCAAAGCCACCTTCACGACCGGCTTCGCCTCTTCGGCCGAGAAGGCGACAGGCGCGCGGCCACCGAGCGTGAAGAGCTCGCGGCGCAGCTCCTTCATCGACTGGAAGCGGGCGTCGGGCTGGCGCGCCAGGCACTTCATCACCACCGCTTCGATGGCCTCGCTCAACGACGGCACGTGCGTGCGCAGCGGCGGCACCGTGCCGTTGAGGTGGCCCTGCATCAGCTGCATCACGTTGCCCTCGAAGGGCAGCCGGCCCGTCAGCATGCGGTAGGCGACGAGGCCGAACGAGTAGATGTCGCTGCGCGCGTCGAGCCCTTCGTCTCCCATCACCTGCTCGGGCGACATGTACGCAGGCGTGCCGATGATCATGCCCGGCGTCGTCTTCGGGCCCGTCGAGGCGCCGAGCAGCTTGGCGATGCCGAAGTCGAGCACTTTGAGGAAGTCGGGGTAGTCGGGGTAGCTGGTGAGGAAGAGGTTCTCGGGCTTGAGGTCGCGGTGAACGATGCCGCGTTCGTGCGCCGCTCCGAGCGCCGAGGCGGCCTGCGTCAGCATCGAGATGACGTGGTGCTCTTCGAGGCGGTCGACCTTCTCGAGCCGCTGCCCGACGGTCTCGCCTTCGAGCAGCTCCATCACGATGACGAAGGAGCCGTTCGACTGCCCGTAGTCGGTCACGTCGACGATGTTCGGGTGGCGAATGGTGTTCACCGCACGCGCTTCGGCGATGAACCGCTGCACCATGCCTTCGTCGTGAGAGACGGCGGCGTTGAGCACCTTCAGCGCGGCCTTGCGGCCGATGATGGTGTGCTCGCCGAGGAAGACGGTGCCCAGACCGCCCGCACCGAGCTGCGACACGATGCGGTAGTTGAGCAGCGTCGAACCGATCATTCCTCGCCCCTTCACGAAACCTGTGCAGGGCATGGGCCATCAGAGCGTCACAGCGGTGACGCGGTCTTCTCGGGCATGACGGCCTTCGCGCGGTGAAAGAAAGCGCTTCGGCTGGTCGGTGGTGACCCTGCGTCAGCCCCCTGACGCGCAGACTTTGTGGTGGATCAGCGAAAGCAGAAGGCCGGACCCCTCGGGAGGGATCCGGCCTTCGTTCACGTCACCAGCGCGGGCGGTTCAGCGAATGCCGGGCGGGGGCGGCGGAACTGGCGCGCCCGGAGCGGCGCCCGGCGGCGGCGGCGGGAACTGATTCTTGCGGGTGGGAATCGGCGCGGGAGGCGTCGGCAGGTTGCTCGGCGCGTTCGGCAGCGGCACCGTGTACGGCGGGTTGGGCCGCGCGAAGTTGCCCGAGGGGTCGCGCTGCGGCTCGAAGCCATTCGAAGGAGGCGGGGGCGGCAGCACCGCCGTGCCCGAGTTCGCAGGGCGGCCGCTCGGCCCGATGTACGCGCCGGGCGGAGGAATGTTCGTGCCGCTGTTCATTCCACCCGACGGCCCGATGTAGCCCGGCGGCGGAGGGACGACGGTCGCTCCACCCGGGCGCGCGCTCGGGCCCACGTAGCCAGGCGACGGAGGCGGCGCTCCGAAGCCGCCCGAGGTGCCCGGAGGCTGCACCGTCCCGTTACCGAAGTTGCCAGGAGGAGGCGGCGGCGAACCGAAGTTTCCCGGCGGAGGCGGCACGCCGCGTGAGCCACCGAAGTTGCCCGGCGGAGGCGGCGGCGAACCCGTCGAGCCACCAAAATTCCCCGGGGGCGGCGGCGCTCCCGTCGAACCACCGAAGTTGCCCGGCGGAGGCGGCGGCGAACCCATCGAGCCACCAAAGTTGCCCGGCGGGGGCGGCGGCGAACCCGTCGAGCCACCGAAGTTCCCCGGCGGGGGCGGGCCACCGAAGTTGCCCGGAGGCGGAGGCGGCGAGCCCGTCGAACCGCCGAAGTTCCCCGGCGGCGGTGGCTGGTTGAAACCGCCCGACGGCGGCGGCGGCGGGTTTCCATAGAACCCGCCCGACGCAGGAGGAGGCGGCGGCTGGTTGAAACCACCCGAGGGCGGCGGCGTGGCGCCCACCACGACTCCAGGCCGGGCGGGCGGAGGCGGCGGCGGCTGACCCCAGAACCCACCACCAGCAGGAGGCGGGTTGTTCACCACCGCCGGGGGCGGCTGGTTGTACCCGGGCTGGTTGAAGTTCGGCGGCGGGTTCACCGGCGTCGCGGCATGCCAGCCGGCAGGCGGGCGCACGTAGCCGGGAGGCGGACGGTAGCTGCCGCGCGGCGGGTAGTACGCCGAAGGCGGCGCGTAGCCAGGAGGTGGGTAGGTGATGGTGATGTTGGGCGGCGGCAGCGGGTACGTGCCCGGCGTGCCCAGCGCGTCGTAGTAGCGGTAGCCGTCGTAGAAGACGTAGCACTCACGCCATTCGTCCCAATAGTAGGTGTTCGCGCAGGGCATTCGCGGGTCGCACGTCGCGACGTACGTCGACGTTCGCGTCACCGGCGTGCGGTACTCATACGTTCGGACCGTGCAGGCGCTCGTGAAGAGCCCAAGACCCAGCAGCGGTACCCCAGTCAGCAAGCGGCGCATTGG
>JAEUJR010001109.1 GCA_016793585.1 Archangium sp. | reverse complement strand
GCGACCGACGGCGGCGCTTCGATCTGCACGACGAGATCGATCGCGCCCATGTCGATGCCGAGCTCGAGAGAGCTGGTCGCGACGAGACCCTTCAGCTTGCCGGCCTTGAGGCGATCTTCGATGAGCGCGCGTTGATCCTTCGCGAGGGAGCCGTGGTGCGCGTGCACCAGCACGTCTCCGGCGAGGTCGTTGAGCGAGGCGGCGAGCTTCTCGGCGGTGCGGCGGTTGTTGACGAAGAGGAGCGTCGAGCGATGCGCCTGAATGAGCTCGAGCAGGCGAGGGTGAATCGCGGTCCAGATGCTGGTGCGGGGCGGCGGTTTGCCGGGGCGGGCTTCGGCGCCGTCGATGACTTCGCCGAGGCGCGCCATGTCTTCGACGGGCACCTCGACGGTGAGCTCGAGCGTCTTGGGCGTCGAGGCGTCGACGATGGTGACGGGGCGGTGGGTGCCTCCGAGGAAGCGGGCGACCTCGTCGAGCGGGCGCTGCGTGGCCGACAGCCCGATGCGTTGCAGCTTGCGGCCGACCATCCATTCCAGGCGCTCGAGCGAGAGGGCGAGGTGCGAGCCGCGCTTGGTGGGAACGAGCGCGTGAATCTCGTCGATGATGACGGTCTCGATGCCGCGCAGGGCCTCGCGCGCGTTCGAGGTGAGCATCAGGTACAGCGACTCGGGCGTGGTGATGAGCAGGTCGGCGGCTTCGCGGGTGAAGCGGGCGCGCTCCTTCTGCGGCGTGTCGCCGGTACGAATGAGCAGGTCTGGAATGCGAAAGGCGTCACCGCGCTGTTCGGCGACGCGGGCGATGCCGGCGATCGGCGCGCGCAGGTTGCGTTCGACGTCGACCGCGAGCGCCTTGATGGGAGACAGGTACAGCACCTTGCAGCGGCCCTTGCCGGTGGGCTTCGGCGAGAACATGAGCCGGTCGATGCAGTGCAGAAACGCGGTCAGCGTCTTGCCGCTGCCGGTGGGCGCGAGAATGAGCGTCGAGTCGTTCTTCACGAGTGACGGCCAGCCGAGCAGCTGCGGCTTCGTCGGCGCGGGGAACGATTGCTCGAACCAGGCCTTCACCGCCGGGTGGAACAGGTCGAGCACCTGGGGAGCCGTCGCCACGGCGAGCGTCATAACTCCGGCGCTCCGGCTTTTCCGGCTAACTTGTCGAGGGTGAACGCCGTTCTGCTGGCTCTCGTGTTGAGCGCTCCCGATGCCGGAGTGCAGCCGCTCGTCGAGGTGGTGACGCGCATTCCCGACGCGGTGGTCGACCTGCGCTACGCGACGGCCGACAACTTCATGGGCAAGGCGGTGTATCCGCCCGAGGCGCGGTGCCTGCTGCTCGAGAAGTCGGCGAAGCAGCTCGAGGCGGCGGCGAAGGCGTTGCGGGAGCAGGGGTTTCGGTTGCGGTTGTACGACTGCTACCGGCCGCACCACGTGCAGTGGGAGCTGTGGAAGGTGTTGCCGAAGCCCGGCTACGTGGCGGACCCGAAGACGGGGTCGAATCACAACCGCGGTGGAGCGGTTGATTTGTCATTGGTGCGATTGGACGGTGGCGTGGTCGAGATGCCATCGCCGTA
>JAEUJR010001057.1 GCA_016793585.1 Archangium sp. | reverse complement strand
TCGGTTCCCACGAAGACCTGTGGCAGGGTGCGCGCCGCCATGAAGCCGCTGTTCGCCGTCATCGTCATCGCAGCCTCCGTCATGCTGGGCGGGTGCAAGAGCCCGTGCCGCCAACTCTCGGAGCGGCAGTGCGAGTGTCAGCTCAGCAGCTTCGATCGCAACACCTGCCTGCAGCGCGCCGCCACCCAGGAGTCGACCGTCACGTTGACCGCCACCGACAACGCTCGCTGCGCCGAGCTCGTCGAGGCCTGCGACTGCCGGCTCATCGACACGCCCGAAGGCAAGGTGAAGTGCGGCTTTGCGCGTCGTGCCGCCTGTGACGCCGACCGCGACGCCGGCTGTCTCGAAGACGGCGGCTTCTGACGTTCAGAGAAAGCTCGAGAGCTGCTCCATCGACCAGCTCCACAGCTGCTCCTGCGCCGCTTCATCGAGCGCGAGCTTGCTCGCCGGTCGCAGGCTCCCGTCTTCGTCGTAGTAGCGGCCCGTCTCTTTTCCGGCGGCTTCCGAGGTCGCGCAATGCAGGCTCGCGCGCGCACCTTCTTCCGGTGTGCGCATGAAGAGCATGGCCACCTGGCGCAGGGGCGTCGGCGCGGCTCGCCAGATCTCCGAAGCGATGACGCCCGGGTGCACGGCGTAGACACTCACGCGGTCTCTCCACCGCCGCGCGAGTGCGAAGCTGAACAACACGTTCGCCAGCTTCGAGCGCATGTATTCGGGGAAGCCCGAGAACGAGTCGAGCGGGTTCTTCAGGTCGGCATAGTCGATGGGCTGGTTGGTGCGCTCGTGCGCGCGGCTGGCCACCACGACGACCCGCGAGGGCGCGGCCTTCATCAGCGCCGGCTCGAGCAACAGCGTCAACAGCATGTGCCCGAGGTGGTTCACGCCGAACGTCATCTCGTAGCCCTGTGCGGTCAGCGTGCGAATGCGCACGAGCCCGGCGTTGTTGATCAGCACGTCGAGGCGCTCGTTCGTCGCGAGCCACGCCTTCGCGGCCGCCTTCACCTGCGACAAGTCGGCGAGGTCGAGCTCGAGGAAGTGCAGCTCCTGATTCCCGGTCTGGCGCTTCAGCTCGTCGATGACGGGCATCGTCTTCGCGCGTGAGCGGCAGGCGAAGAACACCCGCGCTCCCTGCTTCGCGAGCTCGGTGGCGGTCGCCTTGCCGATGCCGGTGTTGGCGCCGGTGATGATCACGGTCTTTCCACGCATTACGCACTTCCTTTCGGAGCGAGCATCTTTCGCGCAGGCGGTTGCGGCATGCCCGCCATGAGCCCACGCAGCGGAACCGAATCGACCGGTTCTTCTTGCAGGCCTGCTTCACGCAGGAGCACGTTCGCCGCCACGCAGCCGCTCGCGCACGCCGCCTCGAGCAGCATGGCGGGGAAGGGCAGCTTCACCCAGTCACCCGCGCAGACGAGCCCGGGCACGCCGCTGTCAGTCGCAGGCCGCTTCGCGTTCATGCCGAGGTGAAACGCGGTGAAGTTGCGGTTCAGCTGGAACACCTCGTGCGCGACGGTGAAGCCCTTCGCCTCGGGGAAGAACTGCACGAACTCGTCGAGCAACGCCTGCTTCACCTGCTCGCTAGAGAGGTCTTCTGGCACCGCGTAGCAGTGCAGCTCGAGCACCGCGCCGCCGTGCCGCTTCGTCCACTCCTGCGCCTCGGCCTCGAAGCGATGGTACGTGGTGAACGCGTCGAGCACCTTCACGCGATCGGTGATGACGAACGGTGGCAGGCCTTCGCGCACGTCCTTGTCGATCCAGATTCGCAGCACGGCGTAGCGCTGGCCCGGCGTGAGCGCCTCGAAGCGCGCCTTCACCTCGTCTGGCACGCCGTGCGCGTTGGTCATGATGCTCCGGGCGCCCACGATGTCGGTCGAGAGCACGACGCGATCGAAGGGCGCGCCGTTCACCGTGAACCCCGAGTCGGTCTTCGTCAGTGACGTCACCGGCGTCGACAGGTGCACGCGCGCGTGGTGCTTCGCCAGCTCGGCGCGCATCGGCGCCAGAAACGCCGGCTCGTAATCGTGCGTGGGGAAGTCGTAGACGAGGCCGCCGTCCTGGCTCAGGTAATAGAAGTGGAACGACTTGATGAGCTCGGCGAGCGAGAGCTTGTCTTCGTCCGAGAAGAACGCGCGCGCGAAGGTGTTGAAGGCGAGCTTGAGACGTGGCGGCAGCTGCGCGAGGCGATCGAAGTCGGCGAACGAGACGTGGTCGTACCGCTCGAACGTGTCTTTCGCGTCGTACTCGAGGAAGACCCCGAACAGGTCGCGCGCCGGAGCCTTCAGCACGTCGCGAAAGCGGTACACGCCCGCCCGCGCGAGCGCGACGAGGTTGAACACCGGCGTCGTGTCGAGCTTGCCGAAGCGCACCTGCGCGCCGTCAGTGCCGAGAATCACGTACTCGCCGATGCTCTGAAACCCGGTGCGCAGGCCGAGCGAGTTCAGGAACCGATCGAGGTTGAAGTAGTTCGCGAAGAAGGCGTGAAAGCCGTGGCTGACCCACGCCTCTTCACCGGGAGCGAGCTGCACCTTCCAGCTGCCCAGCTTGCCGCCGAGGTACGGGTTCGACTCGAAGAGCTCGACCTCGAAGCCACGCCTGGCGAGCGTGATGGCTGCGGTGAGGCCGGCGACTCCGCCACCGAGCACGGCCACGCGGCGGCTGCCTTCGAGCTGCCTCGGTCGCGTCGCGTCGACCTCGTTCACTTGCACGCGGTAGTCGTGCAGGCGCTGCCTGATGAGGCCGCGAACGATGGGCGGAATGGCGATGAGCAGCGCAGCGATGATGAACGGAGTCCACAGGTACCAGGGCATCGGCGCGGTGCTTACGCCAGCTGGCTCCTTCGACGGAAGAAACCGCCTCGGGTTCGAGTCGCGCAAGTGCGCGTTTTTCGCGATGAACAGCTTTCACGCAAAATGGTGACGCCTCGAAGCGTCTCTCGCCGGGAGTCTCATGCGATCAGTTCTCGTCCTCCTCTTTCTCTGTCTCGGTGCGTGCGGGCAGCCACCGCAGACTCAAGTCTGCTCGAGCCTCAACTGTGCGGGCTGTTGTGACAGCGCGGGGGCGTGCCAGGCGGGTGTGACTGCGGCCGTGTGCGGCGAACGTGGCGCGGCGTGCATCTCATGCGTCGGTGTTCAGCAGTGCGTCCTGGGCGCCTGCACCGTTCGCTCGGCTGAGGGCGGTGGCTCGGCTGCGGGAGGAACAGCGAGCGCAGGTGGAACAGCGAGCGCAGGAGGAACAGCGAGCGCAGGTGGAACAGCGAGCGCAGGAGGAACAGCGACCGCGGGTGGAACGGCGAGCGCGGGAGGAACAGCGACC
>JAEUJR010001025.1 GCA_016793585.1 Archangium sp. | reverse complement strand
ATGAGACGACGCAGCATGGGTTCCACATAGCAAACCGAGGCGGTGGCGAAGCGATTTCCGCCGTGGAAAGCAGGCCACGTGTCAGGCAGCCCGCCGCCCGTTCAGCGCTTGCGCAGACGGCCCAACACCTGCTCGACGTCGGCCTCGTCCTGGTACGGCCCGAACCCGAACCGCAGACGATCGTCTCTCGCGTCGGTGATCACGTTTCGGGTCTTGAGCTCGGCCGACAGCGCCTTCGCCTCGTTGGTGCGGAAGGTGAGGAACTGGCCGCGTCGCTCGGGCTCGGGGACGACGAGCTGCCCACCGTGAACGAGCGTCGACTCGGAGAGACCCGCGAGAAAGCGCTGCTGCAGTGCCTGCGCATGAGCGCGCGCGACTGGCGTGGTGAAGCCGACCGCCTGTCTCCAGCGCATGACCGCGTTCAACCGGTACAGACCGGAGGGATCGAAGGTGGCACCCATGAAGGCTCCGCCGCCGCTCGCGTAGGGCACGCGATCTTTCGACTTCTCCTGGAGCGCGCCGAAGGCCGCGAACCAGCCCGTGTTGCGTGGCCGAAACGACGTCGACTTCGGCACGTGGAGGAAGCACGCGCCCTCACCCGCCATCGCGTACTTGTAGCCACCCGCGACGTAGAAGCAGCGGTCTTCGATGGCCTTCAGTGACGTCGGCACCGCGCAGAAGCCGTGGTACCCGTCGAGCACCACCATCGCGCTCGCGGGCAGCGCTTTCACGAGCGCGTCGACGTCGCGCAGCACCGCGCCCGAGTTGAAGAACACGTGACTGACGAAGACGAGGTGGGCGTCTTTCGAGGCATCGATGAGCCGCTGCGGAAACGTGTCGAACGGCTCGCTCGGAACTCGCGTGACCTGCACGAGCCCGTCTTCGTTGAGCCGTGAAATCTGCCGCTCGAACGAATGGAACTCCGAGTCGCTGGTGACGATGCGCGGCCGCTCGGGAAGACACGAGAGCAGGCGCAGCACGAACTCGTGCGTGTTCGGCGCGAAGGCCAGCGTGGAGGGATCGGACAAGCCGAGCTCGGTCGCGACGTGCCGCTGCGCCTCGGGAAGGACCTGACCGAAGACGACGTCCCACTTGTCGTCGAGGTGCCTGGCGGCGTCGAGCCACGCCTGCTGATGCGCCTCGAAGGACACGTCGGGCCACGGGTGATGACTGTGCGCGGCGAAGTGGAGCCGGCCGGGTGCAGCACCGAGCGCGCGTGAGAAGTGGGCTTTGAGCGTCATGGGCTGTCTTCATGTACTCCGCGCGCAAGCGAGTTTCATGGGTGCTATCCACCGGGGCCATGCGGCTCATCGTCGCGGTGCTCCTTCTCTCGGGTACGGCGCGCGCTGCGCCATTCGTGCTCGAAGGCAACGTTCCCGAAGACGGTGGTGCGTTCTTCACCGTCTCGTTTCCCGTTCCCGTCGGCGTGACCGAGCTCGAGGTTCGACACGACGATCTCTCGAGCGCGAACATTCTCGACTGGGGCCTGCTCGAACCGACCGGAGCCTTTCGTGGGTGGGGCGGCGGTAACAGCGAGCCGGCCGTCGTCGGGGTTCGTGCCGCGAGCCGCAGCTACCTCGCCGGGCCGATCCCCACCGGGATGTGGCAGGTGCTCATCGGCAAGGCGCAGATCACCCAGCGGCCCGCGAAGTACCACCTCGAGATCGACGCTCGTACCAGGGCGTCGCTGTCGGCGCAGGACCGGCAGCGCTACACGCCGGCCGCCCCGCTCGAGAGCACCGCGCGTTGGTACTCGGGCGATCTGCACGTGCACTCCATCGAGAGCGGAGACGCGCGGCCAGACCTCGACGAGATCGGCACCTTCGCGCAGACCCGCGGGCTCGACTTCGTCGCGCTGAGCGATCACAACACCAGCTCGCACTACGACTTCATCA
>JAEUJR010000993.1 GCA_016793585.1 Archangium sp. | reverse complement strand
CGACCTGCAGCCCAAGCTGTTGCGCGTGCTCGAGAACCGCGAGGTGCGGCGCGTCGGCGGCAACGACGTCATCGAGGTCGACGTGCGCGTCATCGCGGCCACCAACCGCGACCTCGTCAAAGAGATTCAGGCCGGCAACTTTCGCGAAGACCTCTACTTCCGCCTGTCGGTCATCAACATTCAGCTGCCGCCCCTGCGCCAGCGCCGCGAAGACGTGCCCCTCATCATTCGCAAGGCGCTCGCCGACCCCGACGTGGTGCAGCGCCACGGCAAGAAGCGCGTGCTGCCCTCGGCGATGGCGATTCTTCAGAGCTACTCGTGGCCGGGCAACATTCGCGAGCTCGTGAACGTCGTCTCGCACGTGCTGACGTTCTCCGACGGTGAAGACATCGACGTCTCGCACCTGCCCGCGCGCCTGCAGGGCCAGCAGAAAGAGCAGCCGCTGCCCTTCAACGAGCACCTCTCGTTCAAGGACGCGAAAGAGCAGCTGCTCGAGAACTTCGAGCGCGAGTACATCACCCAGGTCTTGAAGCGCTGCGACGGCAACATCTCGCGGGCGGCGCGCGAGTCAGGCCTTCACCGCAAGTCGGTGGAGCGCCTCGTGAAGAAGTACTCGCTCGACGCGCGCGCCATCAAACAGGGCGCGCAGTAGCGCAGCTCGTCAGGGGCCGACGAGGAAGCCGCGGAAGGTGTTGTTGCGGCTGCAGACGATGGTCGGCACGGGCGACGTGCACGACCCACAGCTGCCATCACACTGGATGAGCCGAAACAGACCGACGCCGCACCCGTTGGATCCACACGGTGTCGTGTTCACGGTGGCAGTGCACGTCGTCGACAACGACAACAGGTTCTCGTCTCCGCACTGGGGGTTCTGCGAGTACACCGCCAGACGGTTGGCGAGCTTCGATGCGGTGATGCCGCCGTCGAGGAGCTCACGCGGGCCGATGCTGGCCGACGCCAGGTCCTGGCTGGCGATGGTGCCGTCGGCGATGTTCGCCGAGTTCACCGGCGTGCCCGAGATGGCGAGCGGCTGCCCGATGGTTCCCGTCTTCGTCTCGATGTAGCCGACGATGGTGGCGAGGTCGTCGTTCATCTCCGACGCCTTCGCCGGCGCATCGGGGCAGAAATGAACGAGCGTCGACCAGCTCGAGCCCCAGTTCGTCGGGCGTGAACAGGTGGCCTGCGCGTACGCCCGGCTCCCGACGACGAAGACCACGAGCGTGGCGATGGTGAAGACGGCGAGGCGTAGCGGGCGGGTCATGGCGGGGCTCCCCCAGGAGTGGACGACGGCGGGCGGGCATTACAGCAGCAGATGTCAGCGGACCAGATCAGTCGGCTCCACCCCGAGGGCATGGGAGAGCTCCTCGAGCGAAGCCCGCTCTGCGGGGCTCACCACACCATCGGCGCGCACCACGTCGAGCGCCACCTTGAGCGCATCACGCCGGAAGTCACCCTCGAGCACCTTCGCGAGCGCCTCGACGAACGCAGGCCGCCCCTCGATGGCCAGCGCCTTCACGGCCTCACGCGCATCGTCGAGCAGCATCGCCACCTTCGCGTACTCGTCGACGTGCTCGAGGCCCACGCTGCGGGCCACCACGGCGCGAACGTCGTCGACCAGCGCTTCAATCTCCGACTCCTGCACGACGCCGTCGGCCGAGGCCAGGTAGATGGCTGCGCGGGTGATGGCGCGCATCGAAGCCTCGAGCTTCGGCCGGGCCGTACGCGCAGTGAACAGATGCCGAATGGCGCTCATTTGCGGCACGCGTCCCGGCAGGGCTTCACCTGGGCCTCGCACGTCTTGAGGCACTCCATGAGCCGCTTCGCCTGGTCGGGCTTCGAGGCGTCCTTCGGGTCTCCGGCGCACTGCTTGAGACAGTCAGACGCCTGCTGGTTGCACTTCGCTTCACACGGAGACTGCGCCCCGGCGAGCAACGAGACCAACACCACTCCGACGAAGACGAGACGAGTCATGGGCAGAACTGGTTCGAGCAGACTTCGGGACACGAGGGGTTGCATTGAGAACAGGAGCAGCTGCCCTGACAGAAGCCGTTCGTGCACACGCTGCCGAAGCCACAGTTGACGCAGAGGTCACCGCCGCTGCCGCAGAGGTTCCGGGCCGTACCAGGCCGGCAGAGGCCGCCAGAGACACACCCCGTGCAACAGCTGCCCGTCAGACATGTTCCGCCGCTGCACGCCGCGCCGTCGGGGTCGTTCCCGTTGTCGACGCAGGTGGCGACGCTGTTGGGCCCGCCCGGGCAGGCGGTGACGCCCGTCTTGCACTCGCTGGGGTTGGAGGCGCACGTGTTGCCAGCGACGCAGCTGATGCAGGCGCCGCCCGAGCAGCCATTCGCGCAGGTCGTGTCTGCCGAGGTGTAGCTGCACAGACCGCCGCTGCAGCTGCCACCACTGTACGTGCGCGCGACGGTGGCGCTGATGCACGTGGCGGCGGGCGGGCTGTTGCAGGGGAAGTTCTGCGACGAGTAGCTGCAGCTGCCGCCTGAGCAGGTACCGGGGGAGTTGTAGGTGCGCCGCGTCGTCGAGTCGGCACAGTCGGCGCCCGGCGGCGAGTTGCAGCTCACGCTCGCGCAGGGGTCGGGGTTGCACGAGCCGCCGCTGCAGCCGAAGGGGCAGTTCGTGTCGTTGGGCGTCGAGGAGCAGACGCCGCCAGAGCAGACAGCCGCCGAGTACGTGCGTCGCGTCGTGGCGTTGGCGCAGATGGGCGCAGGCAACGTGCACGGGAAGTTCTGCGAGGTGTAGCTGCAGCTGCCGCCCGAGCAGGTGCCGGGCGAGTTGTAGGTACGCCGCGTCGTCGAGTCGGCGCAGTCATTCGCCGGAGGCGTGTTGCACGTCACGCTCGCGCACGGGTCTCCGTTGCAGACGCCACCACTGCACCCGAACGAACAGGTGGTGTCGGTGGGCGCGTAGCTGCACGTGCCACCCGAGCAGGTGCCCGACGTCGAGTACGCCCGGCGGGTGGTGGCGTTCAGGCAGATGGCCGCGGGCGGCGTGTTGCACGTCATCACCGAGGGCGGGTAGCTGCACGTGCCCCCCGAGCAGGTGCCGGGCGAGCCCCAGGTGCGGCGCTGCGTCGACGAGGCGCAGTCAGGGGCAGGGGGCGTGTTGCAGCTCACGCTCGCGCAGGGGTCGGGGTTGCACTGGTTGTTGCTGCAGCCGAACGGGCACGTGGTGTCGGTGGGCGCATAGCTGCACGTGCCTGCAGAGCAGGTGCCCGTCGAGGCGTAGGTGCGGCGCGTCGTCGAGTTCGCGCAGGTGGTGGCAGGCGGCGTGTTGCAGGTCGTCACCATCGACGAGTAGCTGCAGGTTCCTCCGGAGCAGCTGCCGGGCGCGGTGTACGTGCGGCGCTGCGTCGTCGAGGCGCAGTCGGCGGCGGGCGCGGTGTTGCACGTCACGCCCGCGCAGGGGTCGGCCTGACACGCACCGCCGCTGCACCCGAAGGGGCACGTGGTGTCGGTCGGCGTGTAGCTGCACGAGCCCCCCGAGCAGGTGCCCGTCGAGGCGAAGGTGCGGCGCGTGGTGGAGTTCGCACACGTGGCGGCTGGCGGCGTGGTGCACGTGACGCCCTGACACGGGTCGCCCTGGCAGACGCCGCCCGAGCAGCCATTCGCGCACGTCGTCGTCTGCGGCGCATACATGCAGGTGCCGCCGCTGCAGGTGCCGGGCACCACGAAGCCGTTGCGAACGTTGCCGGTGCAGGTCGCGGCGGGGGGCGTGTTGCACGTCACGCCCGCGCAGGGGTCGGCGTTGCAGGTGCCGTTGGCGGCGTTGCAGCCGAAGGGACACGTCTGGGTGCTCGACGAGTACGTGCAGCTGCCGCCGGAGCAGGTGCCAGGCGACGTCGACGAGGTGCGTACGTTGCCGCTGCACGACGGCGGTGGCGGCGTGTTGCACGAGATGCCGGTGCAGGGGTCGGGCAGACATGCGCCGCCGCTGCAGCCGAAGGGGCAGGCGGTGTCGACGGGCATGTACGAGCAGCCGCTGCCGCCACAGGTGCCGGGCGTCATGTACGAGCGGCGAGTGCTGCCCATGCAGACGGCGGGCGGCGGTGTCAGACAGCCTTGACAGACATCGCCGACACAATTGCCACCGTTGCAGCCATTCATGCACATCGTATCGACGGTGGTGTACTGACATTGACCGGCCGTGCAGGTGCCGGGCACCTGGCCGGTGCGGCGCGTCGTGGCGTTGGCGCAGACGGGAGCCGGCGGCGTGGAGCACCCGCCACAGAGCTGCCCGCCCGTTCCACACAGCGTCTCGTTCTGCGCGGCGACGGCGACGCACTGCCCCCCGGCCGTACAACACCCCGACGGACAGCTCGAGGCGTCACAGACGCAGACACCGCCGCTGCACCGTTGGCCTGTCGCGCAGGCCCGACCCGAACCGCAGGAGCACTCGCCCGCCGCGCTGCAGCTGTCGGCCGTCACGCCGCACGGAGCGCACGCCTGCCCCGTCGGCCCACAGGCGTCACGGTCGCGGTTGGTGCACGTGCTGCCGACACAGCAGCCCTGGCACGTCGTCGCGCACGAGCCGCACGCGCCGTTCACGCAGGGCTCTCCAGAAGGGCACGCCGAACACGCCGCGCCGCGCGCGCCACAGGCCGTGGTGGCCGTGCCCGCCACACACTCCGTTCCGTTGCAGCAGCCGTTGGGGCACGTCTCGGGTGAACACGCCGCGCCGCCGTCAGACGAGCCACCGCTCTGCCCGCCTCCAGCGCCGCTGCCAGCCACCCCACCGCCCGTGCTCCCGGTTCCACCTGCCGTGGCGCCGCCGCCCGTTGCCACGCCTCCGCCGGTCGAGGCCGTGCCCCCGGCCCGCACGCTGCCACCACCCGAGCCGCCGCCGCTGCCCGAGGTCGAACACGAGGCCCGGCAGAGGCCGTCATTGCAGCACTGAAGGCCCTCTCCACACGCGCCGCCTTCGCCACAGGCGAAGGCCGTCACCTTCGAGGGGTCGACACACAGGCAGGCCGAGCTGGACAGCGCGAGACCGAAGACGACGAAGCGGAAGCTGGCACGGGAGAACACCAGAGAACGGTAGCATGATCAGCTCGAGCGAACGGGGGCTCACCATGTGCGCTCGACGCGCCCACTCCCACGTTCGCCCACGACTGAAACGTCACTGGCCGCAGGCGACGACGGCCTCGAGCCGTTGGGTCCCCGACATCACCTGGCTGCAGGCCCCGCCTCGGAAGACGACCTCACCGTTGGGCCGGTCGCTCCAGCTCCAGCCCATGAGGCCGTTCGGGTCGAAGGGCACCACCACGCCGTTGGCCTCGACCCTGATGCTGCCGGTGGCGTTGGGCACCGACGAGGTGAGGAAGGTGCAGCGGGCGACCTGGTCACGAATCGACGAGAACGCCTGAGCCAGCTCGACGCTGCTGGTGGCGGCGTAATAGCGGCGGGCCCCGGGCATGGCGGGCAGCGCGCGGCCTCCGGCGACGGCCATGCGGTCGAGGGCCTCGAACGAGCCCGCGCTGCTCGACTCGATGCCGATGACGTAGGTGGGAATGCCGGCGTCGGCGATGTTGGCGACGCGCAGCACCGAGCGCTCGTCGTCGACGCAGGCGAGCGCGCTGCACGGAGGCGTCGAGCTGCACACGCACGCCCTCGGGTTCAGCACCGAGTTGCAGTTGGGCACACCGTCGGTCGCGAGCACCAGGGCGCGGGCGCTCGAAGCGGTGCGGCGGGTGAGCAACGAGTTGGCGGCGGCCTGAATCGCATCGGCGGTGGGTGTTCCACCTGCGGGCATGGCGTCGTCGAGGGCCTGAATGATGGTGGGCACCTGACGCAGGGCAGGCTCGGGGTTGGGCCGCACGAAGCTCGAGCACGACTGGTTGAGGCTCACCGGGTACAGCAACAGCCCCAGCTCCATGGTGTCGTTCACCGCGGGCAGCGTCGTGCGCAACGAGTCGCGCAGCGCGTTCCACTTGGTGTCGGTGTTGGGCCCGCCGAAGCGCTCGGCCATCGAGCCCGACTTGTCGAGCACCAGCACCACGACGGGCGTCGCCGGTGAAAGCGGGAAGCGGCCCTCGAGGCACGGCTTGACGCCCGCGTCGAAGGGCTCGAACCCGGCGTCGACCATCGGCCCCGCGTCACGCCCGGCGTCGACGGTGGGAATGGGCACCTCGAAGCTGACGAGGTCGGTGCGGCCGCAGGTGAAGACGACGGTCGCGAGCACGACGGCCACGACGAAGGAGCGGATCCGCACGGGGGCACTCAAGCCCCGCGCCGACATGGAGACAAGCCCACCACCCGTTCACCGACACACGACATGGGCGCGTGACGGAAAAGAACTGCCGCGCCCAATGACGCAGCATGAACGCACGAACGCTCTCGATTCTCGTCGCCGTGGTGGTGGCTGCCGCAGGTGGCTGCAAAGGCCGCGCACGGTTCAAGCCACGCGCGACGGGAGCCCTGAAGCCGCTCCACCTGCACGCACCACACGTCGAGGACGACTTCGACCGCACGCTGCGTGCACAGCTCCGGGAAGACCTCGAGGCCGAGCGGGTTCGTCGAGAAGCCAGAGACGACCTGAAAGCGGTGCTCGAGTCGACCATCGAGCGCAGCTGCCGAACGAGCACGCGCACGCGCTATCTCGAGCCGCAGGGCGCGGGGCTTCAGGCGCTGTTCCGCACCATGAGGCGGGTGAACGCGCCAGCCGACGTGACGGTGCCGGCGGCGGTGACGGTGCTCGGGCTTCCAGTGCAGGCGATGGCGGTCGACGTCGACGGCGCACGCTGGTGTGTCGATGGCGACGCCGCGCTCGTGGCCCAGCTCGAGGTGGTGCAGGAGCCTGCGGCTGACGCGCTGGTGAAGGTGGCTCCGGGCGCGTGGCTGGTGTTGACGAAGCCAAACGTCGGCATTCCCGCCTCGAGCGCGCTGGTGTCGGAGCCGTTCCTCGCGCGGCTCGGCGTGAAGCACCTGGTCGCGCTGGCGCCGACGGATCAGGCCATCGGCCTCGCCGACGCGAGCAACGCCGACGCGATTCGGCAGATGGCGAAGGCGCTCGAGGGGCATGTCGACATGAATGGAGCCGACGGCGTGTTCGACGCACGACCGCTGGAGCTCGTGAATGGCTCGTGGCGGGCGTGGCAGCCGGCGAGCATTCCGTCGCAGGTCGCGCGCGTGAAGAAGCTGGCCGAAGAGCTCGAGACGACCGAGGGCGCGACGTTGGTGAACGACGTGGCAGCGGTGTCGACGACGCTCGATCTGCTCGGCACCGCAGGCGGCCTGCCTCCGATGGACCTGAAGGCCTCACGCGCGACGACACGGTTCGTCGACGAGAAGAAGCGCGTGGTCGTCGAAGTCGACGCCGCTTCGGAGGAGCCACAGCTGGTCGGTGCCGCCGACGTCGTGAAGGTGACGTCGTACGCCGGCGCCTCGGAGCAGGTCGACTGGCGCTCGTTCTCGACGAAGGCCGGCGGGCACCTGACTCCCGTGCGAGTCGACGGTGCGGTGGTGCCACGGCTGTTCACCTTGCACGCTGCGTTCACCTGGCCGGGGCGCCGCTGATCAGCACGCTCCACACCAGTCACCGGCGAGAAGTCATTCCAATCGCATTGATCGAGTTCGTGCAGTCGTTCAACGCGCGTCGGGCCGCTCACCCGCCGGAGCGCCCAGGTCGAACGTGAGCGTGAGGTCGAGGCCGAGGCGCAGGGTCGAGAACTCCTCTCGCGGACTGACGAACGACGACGCGTGCTGGGTCTCGACGAACAGACCGAGCCCGAGCGGGCCCAGCACCTTCACCCGAAGCCCGGCGCTGAAGTCGACGGCGTGCGCCACCACCTGTCGCTCCACGCCGCTGGTTCGCGCCACCACGTTCCCCGCCGAGGTTCCGATGCCGCCCCACAACGCGAACGGGCCGAGGGCGAGCTCGAACCGGCTACGCAGCCCGACGTCCCAGAACGAGGCGGCGTCATCGAGCGTCGCGCCTCGCCAGCTCCCGAGTCGGCCCCGCGCCCCGACGAAGAAGCCGAGCCAGCGCAGGTTCGGCAGGTGCATGCCGAGCTCGACGCTCAGCCCTCCACCCAGGCCCAGGCTCAGCTGAGGGAATGGGGCCTCGCTCGGCTCGTGCGCCCAGACGGCCCGCTGCAACGCGTCGGTGCGTGCGCCGTCGAGCGTGACCGACAGGCGAGTGCCCTCTGGCGGCGATGCCGCGAGCAGGAGACCCGAGATGACTGAGACCAGCACGAACCCTCCATCGGCCGGCCACACCGACGCGTACCCGCTGCGAACATTCATCACGCGTGACGGAAGGAATTCGCCGCGCCCAATGACGAAGCATGAACGCGCTCCGCCTCACGCTCACCGCCCTGCTGATCAGCTGTGGACCCGTCGTCGACCCTCCTGATGCGTCGGCACCAGCACCTTCGAACCCGACGCCGGCCACGCAGTGCTCGAAGGGCGAAGACTGCCCGAACATCGTGTGCCGCTGCGGCGATGGCAGCCCGGTGAACTCGAAGCAGTGCGACAACCGCCGGTGCGCGATGGGAGAGCAGTGCGGCGACGTCTGCCGCTCGTTCGGTCACCCGGCTCCGGGCGCGTCGGCTGGAACGGGCGGCGGCTCGGCGACGACGACGACGTGCGTCGCGGGAACGTCGACGTGGTGCTCGGGCAGCGGCCTGACGTGGACGGGCTCGATGTGTTGCGCCGACTCGACGTATGGCCAATGCGTCGACGGCACCGCGACCTGGTGCACCGGCACCGACCTGCAGTGGACAGGCTCGAAGTGCTGCGTCGGCCGCGCGTACCGTCAGTGCGTGGCGGGCACGTCGACGTGGTGCACCGGCACCGAGCTGGAGTGGACTGGGTCGCGCTGCTGCGTCACGGCGGCCTGGTCGCAGTGCGTCGATGGCACGGCGACCTGGTGCACCGGCACCGACCTGAAGTGGACGGGGGCTGCCTGCTGCCTTCGCTCGTCGATGACGTGCGTGCAGGGCACCGCCTCTGGCTGCCGCGGAAGGTGGACCGGCTCGTTGTGCTGCGTCTGATCAGCGCCTCACTTCGGGTGCGCGCCCGACTGCGGGCTACCGCGCGGCCCGACCCACCCGCGCGTGGCGACCCCCGGTGCCGGCCGGCCGAGGTCGTAGATGGCGATGCGCGGAGGCGACCAGAGGTCACACGTCGCGCAATCGGTCTCCCGCACCCGCACGGCGATGGAGCGGCCGTTGGTGGCGACGGTCGACGAAGCGACGAGCGGCGTGTCGACGGTGGCGCCGGGGAGCCGGTCGACGAGCGCGCAGCTCATCACCTCGAGCCCGAGCGGGTGCACCTGTCGCACGCGCGTCTCGTCGGCGGCGTTCGGGTTGCGCAGGCTGTTCAGCTTCGTCGCGACGAACAGCGAGTCTCCCTGCGAGGTGAGGAACGCCTCGCTCACGAAGTCGGCCACCAGGGTGAACGGCCGCGTCCGCACGCCGGTGCGGTCGACCGACTGCAGCGCGACGACGGGCGGTGGCAGCGTCGGCGGGGCTGGTGCTGCGGGCGCTCGCCCCGAGGCCAGCCGAACCCGCGTGGAGCCGTTCGAGATTCCCTTCCACGACAACGTGTCCCAGTCGGGCGACGACGTGCCCTCGACCTGCCGGCCATCGGTCGCATCGAAGACGGCGTCGTCGGCCATCACGACGCGCTCACCCACCACCATGACTGGCGGGCTGAGCCGGAACAGGTCGGTCGAGAACGCGACGCCACCATCGGCCTCGATTCGTTCGAGCGCTCCGACCGGCGCGGGCCGCGGGTCGATGGGCAGAATGACGTCTCGCTGGTCGCGCATGACGAAGGCGGCGCCGCGTTCGGACGTCACCAGGCCGGTGAGCCGCGAGGGCCGCTCGACCGAGCCCAGCACCTGGCCCGTCGCGACGTCGAACCGAACGAGCGACCACGCCTCGGTCTCACCGTCCGACCGCACGATGCTCCACAGGGCGCCGTGGCCGTCGTCGGCGAGCGCGAGCAGGTGCGGTGAGGGGGTCGAGAGCGCGCGCTGCCAGCGCACCGCGCCCGTGGTGACGTCGACGGCGGCGAGCGCACCATCGGCGTCGGCGAAGATGAACGAGCCACCCGAGACGAGCTGCAACCCGGCCAGGTTCGTGCCCGTCATGCCCGCGCCCGTCACCTCGGTGGCGAAGCGCTCGAGGCCTTCGTTGGTGCGCGAGATGACGACGCAGCGATGGTCGGGCTGCTTTGGCACGTTCGCGTCTCGCGGCGTGCCCATTCGAACGTACGTGTTGGAGCACTCGACCCAGTACCAGTTGCCCTGTGCGTCGGTGACGCCATCGAAGCGGAAGTCGGGCGTGCTGGCCGAGTACGTCCACCGGGGCGACAACGTGTGTTCGGGCGGTCGTTCGCAGACCTTGTTGCGACACACGCCTTCGGCACGGCACGCAGAAGCGGGCGAACACGTGAAGCCCTCGGGGGGAACGACGGCGCGGCATTGGCCGGCGAGGCACACGTTGGCGAGCTCGCAGCTCACGGCGCCGCAGGGCGTTCCATCCATCACGGGGGTCGTGCCGCAGCCTCGCAGCGGGTCGCAGAGCGCGGCCTGGCAGGGGTTGGCGGGCGCGGCGCATTCGACGGCGACGTGTTGGCAGCCGCTCCCCACGGCGCAGGAGTCGGTGGTGCACGTGTTCGCGTCGTCACAGCGCGCGGCCCGGCCCACGCACGCGCCGGCCTGACACGAGCCAGCCTCGATGCACGCGAGCGCGTCTTCGCACGCCGTTCCGTCGGCCTTTGGCGTGCGCACGCAGGTGAGCGTGTCGGCGTCGAACCGAACGGTGTCACAGACGCCAACTGCGCCGCAGTCGAGAGGCGCGACCCCTTCGGCGCGCAGCGGCACCTCGAGGCCGTCGATCAGCAACAGCCCGCTCACCCTCCCCACGGTCGGAGGCGTGAAGGTGACGTCGACGTTCACCTCTGCGCCGCCGGGCACGTCGACGGTGGCGGCGGTGGAGAACGGAGCGTTGGTGCCAAGCGTCAGCGTCTTCGCGACTCGAGAGCGGTTGGTGACGGTCAGCGGGCGAACCCTCGAAAATCCGAGGGCCGTCGGTGGGAAGTCGACTGACGCGCCCATCTCGACCTCGCCCGAACCCGTGGAAACCACGAGTGGATCAGCGCACGAGGTCACCACCAGCACCGCGAAGAGCCAACGCATGGCGCGGGCGCAGCGCAACCGGCGTGCCTGGCTGGGTCACCTTTCTTTCATAATTCCCGAGCGGCGCTCCCAAGACAGAGGACAGGCCGGCGCGAAGGGACGCGTCGGGTCCGAACAACGAGGAGCAGGTTTCCATGAAGCGCATGCTGGCTGCCGCACTGGTGATGTCGTGTCTGTCGTCGATGGCCTTCGCGCAGGTCGGCGAGGTCGAAGAGGTCGAGGTGACTGGCGCGGCCGTGCAGGTCGGCGACGTCGGGGCCGCGGTGCAGGTCGGCCCGATGGGTGCGTCGGTGGTGATGCCGGGTGTGCAAGCGAACGTGCGCGTCGGCGGCGTCGTGCAGACGAGCACGGTCGTCGTCGAGCAGCCGGTGGTCGTGCGCGAGCGGGTCATCGTGCAGCAGCAAGCGCCGGTGATGGTGCGTGAGCGCGTCGTGGTGCAGCAGCAGCCGGTGTACGTGCAGCAGCAGGTGGCGCGTGATTGCGGCACGGGGCCGAGCGACCCGGGGTGTCTGATGAGCAAGAACGGTCAGCTGCCGATGGATGGCGCGACGTTCGCCGGGGTGCTGCAGACGCTGCGGGCGCAGCGCAACACGATTACCCGCGAAGAGATGGCGCAGAAGATGTTCGCGCGGCAGTACGTGACGGCGGCGCAGCTCGGCCTCGTCATCGACGCGTTCGCGGACCACGGCATCACCCAGCTCGACGTGGCGAAGGAGCTTGCGCCGCGCGTGGTGAACCCGCAGCACGCGATGGTTCACTCGACGAAGTTCCAGAACTCCATCTCGGCCGAGGAGTACGTCGGCGTGATGGCGGCACAGACACCCGGCCGCTGAGCACAGGTTCAGGTCGCGGCCCGTTCGATTCCGGGGTTGCTGAAGGAGGTTCGGAGTACCGGCTCGTGTTAACTCGGCTCCATGGACGAGCTCACCCAACGCACCAACGCGCTGAAGGCCATGCCGCTCCTCGCCGACGTTCCGCACGGCGAGCTCGAGAAGCTGGCCGCGCGTCTCACCGTCGAGCAGCACCGCACCGGCAGCGTCATCATCAAAGAAGGCGCGAGCGGCGCGGCGGCGTACTTCGTCGTCACCGGCACCTGTGAGGTGCGGCGTGAAGGTCGACGCGGCGCCAAGCGCGTCAACGTGCTCAAGCGCGGCGACTGCTTCGGAGAGCTCTCCATCATCAACCCTGCGCCCCGCTCGGCCACCGTGGTCGCCCTCGAGAACTGCGACCTGCTCGTGCTCTCGGAGCAGGACTTCCGCGACGCGCTCCGGTCGAACCGGTCGATGTCGCTGCAGCTCGTGCGCGCGCTCGCCAAGCGGCTCCAGGCGCGGGAAGACGAGTTCGCGGGATGATCACGACCTCGACGACACCGTCGTGCACGATTCAGCAGCTGCTCGACGACGGGCAGTACGACCTGAAGCTCGAGCTCGTCGCCGGTCAGTCGGGCCTCGAGCGCCGCATCTCGAGTTCGCGCATTCAGAAGCCAGGCCTCGCGCTCACCGGCTTCACCGAGCACCTGCACCCCGAGCGCCTGCAGGTCTTCGGCAACACCGAGATCAGCTACCTCAAGACCCTCACCGACGAAGAGCAGAACGCGGTGCTGCAGAAGGTCTTCGAGTCGAACCTGGCCTGTGTCGTGGTGACGAAGGGCCTCGAGGTACCACGGGCGTTGCTCGAGGGCTGCGAGCGCACGGGCCTCGCGCTCATGCGCACGCCGCTCATCTCGTCGGCGTTCATCTCGCAGGTGCAGTCGTTTCTCGAAGAGACGCTCACCGCGTCGGGCAGCCTGCACGGCGTGCTCGTCGACGTCTTCGGCGTGGGCGTGCTGCTGCTGGGCAAGTCGGGCATCGGCAAGAGCGAGATCGCGCTCGACCTGGTGATGCGCGGGCACCGGCTGGTGGCCGACGACATCGTGAACCTGATTCGGCGCGGCGGCGACGTGTACGGCCACGGCAACGAGATGATTCAGCACCACATGGAGATTCGTGGGCTCGGCATTCTGAACATCAAGGACCTCTTCGGCGTGGCGTCGGTGCGCGACCGAAAGAAGATCGAGCTCGTCATCGAGCTGGTCGAGTGGACGTCGGGCGCCGAGTACGACCGCCTGGGCCTCGAGCAGGAGTCGATGAACATTCTGGGCGCCGAGCTGCCGCACGCGGTGGTGCCCGTTCGCCCGGGCCGCAACATGACGACCATCGTCGAGGTCGCCGCGCGCAACCACCTGCTCAAGCTGCGCGGCCACCACTCGGCGCAGGAGTTCGCCGAGCGCCTCTCGCAGGCCATCTCGAAGCAGGGCACGCCGTCGCAGGGCAAGGCCGCCATTCCCGGGCCGCGGCCGACGCCGCACTACGAAGAGGACGTGGAGTGACGTTCGACGAAGCCGTCTCGGCGAAGAAGCTCCGCGTCTCGTGGAGCGTCGACCGCCCAGGCGACCTGCCCCTCGACGTCGTCGCGCGCGTGTTCGAGCTCGTCTGTGAAAAGCAGCCCGAGCGGCCCGGGCTCACGCAAGACGAGGCGCTGGTGTTCGAGAGCGCCGCGCGCCGCGACGATGGCTGGCACGTCTCGGGGCGCTACGTGTTCGACCGCGACTTCGCCAGCCAGTACGACGTGACCGAGACGTGGCGCTTCGAGGCGGTCGTCGCCGCAGAGGCGACGCTCACGATGTGGACGTCAGCGAACGAGCCGTAGCCGGCTGAGCAGCAGCGCAGCCAGCACCAACGACACGCCATCGGTCGCGCCGCAGCCACAGCCTGTGCCGGGCGGCTGCGCCTCGACGCCACCGTCACCGTTCACGCCCGCGTCCAGCGCCGCGCCACCATCGGGGCGCTCGCCACCGCCGTCGACGGCCACGACAGGCTCCCACCAGACGTCGACCGACAGCGACGGAATGGCGACGCACTGCCCGCCGGGCACGGCGCGGTCATTGGCGAAGTCCCAGCGCACGAAGCGGGCGTTGGTGAGGGTGCCCACGAAGCGGCCAGCGTCGGCGCGGTCGGCCTGCGCGACGAACACCTCGCCCGATTGCATGAAGAACTCCTCGGAGCAGGCTGCGCGCGTGCAGCGGCGCCCGAACGTCGCGCACAGCTCGCACGACTGCGAATCGACGCCACCGTCGGTGGTGAAGGTGCGGCGCGCGGGCAACGACAGCCCACTGAAGAAGGCTGCCTCGATCGAGACCAGCTGCATGCCACCATCCGAGCGGCTGGGCTCTTGCGTGTAGAGCCGCGCGAAGGAGCGGTCTTGGGTGCGGTCGTAGCCGGCACGCGTCGCGACGGAAGGGAAGGTGAAGAGCTCGACACAGGTACCCGGCTCGACGACCCCCGCGTCGATGGGCGGCGGTGCCCCGGCATCGGGCGAACAGACCCTCGGCTGCTCGGTCGAAGGCGTGGGGGTCGGCGACGCGAGGAGGAAGTCGTTCGCGTTGTCGTCACGCTCGACGCAGCCATCTTCGCGACGTTGCAGCGAGAGCGTGGCCGAGGGCGACCCTGCGCGCGCGCGCTCGAAACACGTGGCCGCCGGGCCGTAGCCGACGAGGTCGACGACGAGGGGACCCGAAGGGCACGCGCCGCTCATCACGGTAGCCGTCGAAGCGAGCAACACCTTGCCGGCCGTGAAGCCGAGCGGCGCCGCGCCCGTCGTGTCGGCCGCGAAGGGAGCGCCAGTGAGGCCCGTCGCGCCCATGCGCACGAGGTACGACTGGCCCGCGTCGATGGAGCCGCTCAGCGCCACCGCGTTCCACGTCGAGCTCGTCTCGGTCGCGACCTGCAACGTCCACCCGTCGA
>JAEUJR010000969.1 GCA_016793585.1 Archangium sp. | reverse complement strand
CCCGCCGACCTCGAGGTGCGGGTGCTCGAGGCCGAGCTGTTGTCGCGCCTGCGTCGTGACGAAGCCGCCGTCGACGCGTGGAACATCGCGCTGGCCGACACCGCTTTCGAGAAGGACCGGCGCGTCGTGCGCTCGAAGGTGGAGCGGGCGTTGGCCCTCGACCGACTGGGCCACCCCGATGCGCCGCACGCGTTTGCTGCGGCCTTCGAGGCGCACTTCGACAAGCTGACCATGTCTCCTTCGGCGGCGACGTTTCATACGGCGCTTCAGACGAGCGCGCTGGCTCGCCGGGAATGGAGCGCGTGTCTCGAGCGCGTGGCTCCATCGTTCAACGCGTGGCTGCGGGCGGGAGGCGCGTGGCTCGCGGCGAAGCGGCCTGATGAAGCCCGCGCAGCCTATGAGCGGGCGCTTTCGCTCGACCCGAAGTCGTCGCGCGCGTGGTTCGGCATCGCCGAGGCGCACGCCCAGGCCGGTGAGCTCGAGCAGGCGCTCACTGCCTACGACGAGTCGCTGACGCGCGAGCCCGGCTTTCTCGGAGCCCTCGCCCGCCGCAAGGTCATCGAAGACGAGCTGAAGGCGCAGTGATCAGGGCGTCGCGTACACGAAGGCGAAGCACATCTCGTCGCTGGTGCCTTCGCCCCACGTGATGGTGCGCGTCGTCGGGTTGTCCCACGTGCACGTCATCTCGATGCCCTCGTTCATGCCGAGCGTGAGCGCCTTCGGGCGGAAGTACTGCGTCTGCCAGTGGAAGTCCCAGCGGGGAATGTCGACGAGGCACGTGTTCATCGAGGTGCTGCCGGCCTTCATGGTGATGGTCTTCCCCAGCGTGTGCATGTGCGGGAGGAAGCCCCAGATCTTCAGCGGGAAGCCGAGCGTGTTGTCGAAGCGCTCGCTGTACTTGTAGTCGACTGCGCCGGGCGGAATGCGGAAGCGGTCGGCCGCGAGCGGGAGCAGGTACGCGGCGGTCTCTCCGCCCACGCCGTACTGCAGCTTCACGCTCGTCTGATCAGCCTCGCGCGCGTTGTCGGTGTTGTAGTGCACCTGCATCGCCAACACCTGATCAGGCTCGATGCGAATGCCGGTGCCGAAGGGGTAGACGACGGCCGAGCCACCCGGAGCCCACGCTCCGAGCGCGCCGACGCTGTCGATGCCGACGCCACCGAAACACTCCCAGCCGGCCTTCGCGTCTTTCGCGTCTTCGGCGACGGCCACGGTGCGCTTCACCGCGTAGAGAATCACGTGGTGCACGACCTTCTGCGAGCCGGGCACGATGTCGTAGCCGGTGACGATGGTCGACTTGGTGACGGCAGGGTCGACGATGAAGCAGCGGTAGTCGTCACGCAGCGTCTCACTCGGCGTGTACGGCGCCGGCATCGCGAGCGTGGCGTCGATGCGAGAGAGGCCCTGCGCGCCCGTCGTCGTCGACTTCGGAGCGTCGGCCGGGTTGCCCTCGAGCGCTCCACCCTTCGCCCACGCGTCGAACGCGGCGATCTGCTCGGCGGTGAGCACGCGCTCGTCGACGAACGGCGTGCCGCAGCT
>JAEUJR010000937.1 GCA_016793585.1 Archangium sp. | reverse complement strand
GGCACGCAGGCCTGCCGTGAGTCGTGCGGCCAGACGGCGCGCAACGCCATCGAGACCCGCATCGGTCAGATCACGGTCGCCTGGGACAGCTACAACCCGGCCGCCACGGGCGTCATCAAGGTGAACTCGACGTACCGCTGCGTCGACAACGGCGCGATGCTTCAGGACCAGTGCCCCCAGATTCAGCGCCAGGAGCAGCCGGCGACGGACGCGGCCGAGTGCCAGGTCGAAGTTCCCTTCGTGGCCCGCCGCATCGATGCGGCCCAGAACACGAACTACAGCAACACGGGCTGCGACGGCCCGGCCTGCGGCAACTAACAGTTCGTCTCTCTGCTTTGGTTGAAAGGTGCGGCGGTCAGAGTTCGACTCTGGCCGCCGTTTTCCTTTTGGAGCTCACCGATGGTGATGAAGGGGCAGTTCCTCGAACGCCCGACGCTCATTCCGTTGCCGAACGGGCTCGTGCTCGAGGGCGTCTCGCATCGCGGCTCCCGTTCGCCGGGCGTGTTGGTGTTGCCTCCGACGCCTGCTGAAGGCAGCGGCATGGATCACGTCGTCGGGGCAGAGATCGCCTTTGCCGTCTCTCAGGCGGGTCATCAGTGTTTGCGCTTCAACTTCCGTGGCGTCGGCGGCAGTCAGGGCACGCCGTCGAGCACCGACACAGAGCTGCTCGAAGACGCCATCGCAGCCTGGGAGCTCGCGAGAGACAACGCCGAGGGCGAAGCGCCACTGCTGGTGACCATCGGCGGGTCGGATCGCATCGGGAAGATGCTGGTCGAACGCCAGCGGGTCGAGGGGTGGGCGCTCATTCATCCCTCGCTCGAGCCGTTCGATTCGCCGACCCCACTCATCGTCGTGCTCCCCGAGCGCGAAGGCCCAAAGGCCCGGCAACAGTGGAGCGCCCGCCTGGACGAGGGAGCCCTCACCCTCGTGATGGGCTCCGATCGCAGCTATCACCGCAATCTTCCTCAGGTGGGCAAGGCGCTCGTCGCGTTCGCCAGACGGGTGGGGGCCTCGACTGGGAACCCCTGAGACACATTAGGCTTCCAACACTTCACGCAACTTCACGGCGTGCTCTGGAACAGTCAGAGAGATCCAATCGTTTTCTCATTCGTTCGTTCGCTGCACAGGCTCCCTATGCGCACTCCCAGACTCGCGATCGCCGTTGGTGCAGTCACCCTCATGATGCTGGCTGGTTGTGATCGGAAGGCCGAAGCCGAGGCCACCGTGTCGCTCGACCGCCCGGCCATCGACGTCTCGGCGCAGGCCGACGATGTCGCCTACCACCTGCCAGAGGTCGTGGTCGTCGACTTCGAAGACGGCACCACCAAGGAGCAGTTCGACGCCCTCGAGAAGGACTGGGGCATCGACCTCGAGCTTGCGGACGAGGACGAGGGCGTCGACAGCGCCATCACCGTCGGCACCTATCAGGGTGACGTCGCGGCGCTGCTCGGCACGATTCGGCAGAACGCGAAGGTCGAGAACGCCGAGCCGCTGATGCGCTTCACGGCCAGCTTCGTTCCCAACGACCCTGCGTACGAGAAGCAGTGGAACCTGAAGATGATCAACATGCCCAGGGCGTGGGATCGGGTGAAGGGCAAGGGCGTGGTGGTGGCGGTGCTCGACACGGGCGTCGCGTACGAAGATCACGACGACTTCCGCCAGGTGCCTGACCTGCGCGGCACGAAGTTCGTCGAGGGCTACGACTTCGTGAACAAGGATCGGCACGCGAACGACGACCACGGTCACGGCACCCACGTCGCCGGCACCATCGCCCAGGCCACCAACAACGGCGAAGGCGTCGCGGGCGTCGCGTTCGAGGCCGCCATCATGCCCGTGAAGGTGCTCGACCACTTCGGCGGCGGCACCTCGGCTGACATCGCCGACGCGATTCGCTGGGCGGCTGATCACGGCGCCAACGTCATCAACATGTCGCTCGGTGGTGGCGGGCGCTCGGCGGTGATGGAGAAGGCCGTCGAGTACGCGCGCAAGAAGGGCGTCGTCGTCGTGTGCGCCGCCGGCAACGGTGGCCGTGGCATCGTCGAGTACCCTGCCGCGTATCCCGGCTCGGTGGCCGTCGCGGCGGTGGGGCCCACGGGCTCGCGCGCTCCGTACTCGTCGTGGGGCAAGGAGCTCGACATCGCGGCGCCCGGTGGCGACAAATCGCAGGGCGAAGAGGCGGGCATCATTCAGAACACCATCGACCCGCAAGACGTCGGGCACGCGGTCTACGCGTCGTACCAGGGCACCTCGATGGCGACGCCGCACGTCGCGGGCCTCGCCGCGCTGCTCTTCTCGGCTGGCGCGAAGAACCCTGATCAGGTCGAGAAGGCGTTGTTCGCTTCGGCACACCCGCCCAAAGGCGCGACGGGGTGGACCGATCAGTACGGCCACGGCGTGATCGACGCCGAAGCGGCGCTGCAGGCGCTCAAGAAGATGGGCGCGGCGAGCGAGCTGAACGAGCTGCTCCCGACCGAGACCCAGCTCGCGAAGCAGGAGCCCGAGGCCGCCGTGTCAGAGATCTCGGCCTTCAGCTACGGCGCGATGGACTGGAAGCCGTTCGGCTTCGCCGCGGCCATGCTGGCGTTCGTGCTGCTCACCCTCGGCAAGAAGGAGCGCCCGGGCTACCTGAACGTGTTCGCCTCGCCGGGCTTCCTGATTCCGCTCGTGCTCACCACGATGGGCGTCTTCTTCGTGCGGTGGGTCGCGCCGGCCAACGAGCTGACGACCTCGTTCGTCATTCCGATTCCCGACTGGCTGAACAAGATCATCTTCGGCCGCGGGTCGCTCGCGAACCCGCTCGTCTACAGCGCGCTCGCGCCCATCGTGCTCTCGCTGCTGGCCATCAAGCTCAAGGGCATGCGGCACGCGGTCGGCGGTCTGGCCATCGGCTTCGCGGGCATTCTCGCGTACACGGCCTGGGCGAAGGCTCCGGCGCTGGCGTGGTTGCCGTTCACCTTCCTCGCGATTCCGTGGCTGGTGGTGAACGCCATCGTCTGTCTCTTCATTGCCCGCGCGATGCTCAAGCGCGAGACGGCGTGACGCCATGACGACGATGAAGGGAACGATTCGTTTCCGCGACCTCGAGACCGGCGTGTGGATGCTCGAGGCCGAAGACGGGAAGCTCTACGTGCTCGCGGGCGGCGACCGGAAGATCAAGAAGAACGGCGCCCGCATCTCGGTCGAGGGTGACGTCGACACCGAGTCTCCGAACCTCGCGATGGCCGGCCCGCGGTTCGTCGTGAAGTCGTACACGTTTCTCTAGTCGCCCTGCGGGGCGGCGAGCTGCCGCATCGCCTTGTACTCGTCGAGGCCGCCGTCGCCCGAACGCACCCGCGCGCGAAGGTCTTGCAGATCTCTCCAGGCGGCGCGTTCACCGTCGCTCGCGTCTTTCTTCGGGGCGGGCACGGGCGTCATCAGATCGATGATGTTCAGCTGAACCCCGCGGCGGTCGATCAGCGCGAGCGTCACCAGCCCGACCAGCGCCGCCACTGCCCACGGCGCGACGGCCTTGAAGAACGGCGCGAAGGGCGCGGCGTCATCGGCTGCGGGGGTTGGCGCCACCCACCAGCGCCACCGCGACAGCCCGAAGACCCAACCCACCAGCGCGACGTTGCCTGCGAGGAACATCGTGGCGATGAGCGGAACCGGAAGATCGCCGTCGTCTCCGCCCACCACGAAGAAGATGACGAGCGAGGTGATGTTGTTGGCCGCGTGGGCGCCGATGGCTGGCCACAACGAGCCGCCTCTCCACGCGAGGAGCCCGAAGAGAATGCCGAGCTCGAAGCGCGCGAGGAACCCGACCGGGTCGAAGTGCATCAGGCTGAAGAGCAGGGCGGTGACGACGATCGCGCGGGCGATGGGCAGGCGCTCCGACAACCCACGCTGCAGCAGCCCTCGATAGAAGAACTCCTCGCAGAACGGAGCGGCCAGGCTGATGCCGCCGACCAGCAGCGCCAGCTCGAGGCCCGACTGCCGATCGAAGAGCCGGGCCGCGCTGTACTTCTCGACGAGCTCAGCGGGGAAGAAGCGCTCGGCCGCCCACATGAGCGGCACGGCCCACGCGGCGTAGTTCAGCGCGCCGAGCACGAAGCCGGCGGCGAGGCCCTTCGCGGGTTGATCCAGCCCAGTCGAACGGAGCGGTGAACGCCCCGTCACCTGGAAGGCGACGAAGGGCACCCCGAGGAACACCACGACCTCTGAGAACCACAGCCCCCACGACAGGTTGAAGAACTGCGCCGACGCGCCAACGGTGAGGAAGAGCAGGCCCACGCAGAGCAGGCCGACGATGGCGACCTGCCCGAGCGGGGGTCTGAAGAACTCGGGTTGCGCAGGTGGGGCGGACGGATCGATCACGGCACTCGGAGGGAAAACAGGGCATCGTCGTTATACTGGCGCGCGTCACCGACGCCTCTGCCGATTCGCAGCCTTCAAGGAACTTTGTGAACGCGCCAGCCTCGCTCGCTCTCGATGTCAGCTTTTCGGATGCAGCCACCGCATTCCGGCGCTTCTTCGTCGAGCTGCGAGACGCCTTCCTCGAGCGCGAGTCGTTGTTCACGCAGATCGAGCTCGCGCTGCTGTGCCGGGAGCACTGCCTCATCATCGGCCCACCGGGCACCGCGAAGTCTGCCGTGGCCAGCGCGGTGCTCGGGCGCATCGTCGACGAGCGCTCCAACCAGCCGTCGCTCTTCTCGAAGCAGCTCGCCGAGAACACGGTGCAGACCGATCTCATCGGGCCGGTCGACTTCAAGGTGCTGACCGAGACGGGCCGCACCGAGTACCTCACCGAAGAGGGCATGCTGGGCGCGGTGCACGCTTTTCTCGACGAGGTGTTCGACGGCCGCGACATGCTGCTGCGCTCGATTCTCAACGTGCTGCACGAGCGCGAGCTGAAACACGGCCGCAAGACGACGGCGGGGCGCTGCGAGTGCGCGTTGATGACGTCGAACCGCTACCTGTCCGAGGTGCTGCAGCGCTCGCCCGAGACGTTGCAGGCCTTCGCCGATCGCATCTCGTTCATCTGCTTCGCGCCGCGTGGGTTCGCGCGGAAGCAGAGCCGGGCGCAGATGTTGTGGCGCGCGAACGCGGGGCAGCGGCCGGCGCTGCATGAGCGGCTCACGCTGCAGCAGCTCGACGTGTTGCAGGCGGCCGTGGCGGCCGTCGAGGTGCCGGCGGTGGTGACCGAAGGGCTCGAGGTGCTCGCCGACACGCTCGAGAAAGAGCTCGTCGCCCAGGTGACGCGGCTGCCTGACTACGTGCCGACGAAGTACTTCTCGCAGCGCACGATGGTGAAGGCGCTGTGGGCGCTCAAGGCCGCGGTGGTGCGCGACCGCATGTACAAACGGCCCGATCGCAAGCTGGTGGCCGAGGTGGGCGATCTCGCGAACCTCGACTCGTTCTTCCTGCTGGCGGGGCCGCGCGGCGAAGAGCTGGAGTCGTTGCTCAAGGCCGCCGTCGACCCCCGGGAGCGGGCGCAGCTCGAGATCATTCGTGTCGAGCACAAGGCGTTCGACGACTCGCTCACGAAGGTGAAGCCGCTGCTCGAGAAGGCAGCCGAGCGTGAAGCCGCCGAGCTGCAGATGCGTGACGATCTCGCGTCGGCCGAGGCGATGACGCGCACCTGGTCGCCCGCGGTCGCCAGCACCGTCGCCAGCGCGCTCAAAGAGAAGCTCGTACCCGGCCCGCGCCACCCAGAGAACCGCGCGCCGCTCGTTCGTGCCGCCGAGAGCCTGATGGTCGGCCTCGACGCGCGCACCTCGAAGGGCATCTCGGCGCAGACCGAAGCGCGTGGTGGGCTCGCGTTGCTCATCTCGTTCGTCGACGTGCTCGAGCTGGTGCGCAAGGTGCCCGAGCTGCAGCCGCGCGTGCCGGCCGTCGCGGTGAACGTTCGTGACTACTGTCGTCAGGCCTCGGAGCTGATCGCGCTCGCCGCCGAAGGGGCCGAGTTCGAAGAAGGGCTGCGGCTCGAGGGCATCGCCGGGCTCGCGTCGAACATGGCCGAAGAGCTCGCGCGCATCAGCGAGGTGTTGCAGACGTCGGCGGTGGCCGGAGCGGGGCCGCTCGACGCGCGCGGCGAGCTCACGACGATTCGGGAGCGGGTGGCGGTGGCGCTGCGCCGCCGGGCGACGCGGGCGTTCACCGCGCCAGCGCAGGGCCGAAAGGTCGACCCGCTCGAGCAGCTCACGCAAGACAGCCGCCGGCTGCGCGATCTCGAAGTGTCGCTGGTCGAGCTCTCGGCCGCGCAGCAGGGGCTGCGGCTCGAGCTGCTCACGCCGCTGGGCGAGGCCTACGCGCGAGAGGCCCTCACCACGCAGTCGTTCACTCGGCTGGAGCAGCTCGTTCGCACCGTCGAGGCGGTCGTCGAGAACCTGGGCCGAGAAGGCGCGTCGGCTGAGGTGTGCATTCGCGGCGTGCGTGAGCTGATCGAGAGCCGTGTGAAAGAGCTTGCGCGGGTGGCGAACCAGCCGCCGAAGCTCGCGGGGCCCGAAGCGGGGCAGGTGGTGAACGGCGAGGCGTACCAGGCGTACCGGCAGCAGCTGGTGGGGAATGCGCCCGACGGAGACCTGCTCGCCTTCAAGAATCTGTCGTCGTTGCTGTCGAGGCTCGGCGCACCCACGTTGTCGGTTCAGCTGCGAGATGCTCTGGCGACGGGCGAGCTGACCTGGCTGCTCTCGCGCGCGCGGTATCTGCGGGCGTGGCTGACGCAGCTCTTGCAACGCCTGCCCGCGCCCGATCAGGTGAAAGATCGCGCTGAAGCCGAGCGCGCCTTCGAGGTGTTGCTCAAGAGCCGGCTGCCCATGCTCGTCACCCGCGACGGCGAGCTGGTGAAGCTCAAGTCGGCGGCCAACCGGCTCGTGCAGGAGCCCGGCGAGCGCGGCGAGACGGCGAAGAAGATCGAATCGTCCATCGAGCTCATCGCTGAGGAGTTCCAGGTCTTCTCGAGGCAGCTGCTCGACGCCCGGGCCGCGGCGAAGTGACGCGCTGACCGATGCTCGCCGAACGCCTCAACGAGCTGCGCGCCCGCCTCGATCGGCTCAAGGCCGGTGAGGCGCCGGCGTTGCCGTTGATGGAGCGGCTGCGCTCGTTCGTTCGCGAAGGCGACGGCGAGGTGCTGCTCGAGCCGGTGCACGCGCTGCACGCCGAGCTCGATCGCGTCGGCATTCACACCACCGCCGACGCGAAGCTGCTGCGCGAGCTCTCGGTGGCGAAGGGCCGGCTTGGCGAGTTGAGCCGTGGGCTGCTCGTGCGCGCGGGTGACGGGCTGTCGGCGCTCGAGCTGGCGGTGCGTGAAGCCGAGCGGCTCGCGGCGAGAAAGAAGCTCCAGCCCGGGCTGCTGACGAAGCTCGAGAGCGCCTTCGCGCACCTCGCCCGAATCGTGAAGGTCGCGGCCGTGTTCTCCGCTCCCGTCGGTGTGCCCTTCGAGCTCATCGCGAAGCCAAGGGCGTCGAGCGGCGCCGTTCCCCACAGCCCGCGGCTCGCGACCGCCGAGTACTACGCCGAACGGGCCCGCGGGAACGTGGGCGACACCGCGCAGAAGCGGAAGGATCTCGATCTCGCGCACGAGCTGCTGCTGCGCATGAGCGCCGAAGCGAAGGGCGATCGTGAGCGCATGCGGCAGCTGCGCATCGAGGTGTCGGAGGCACGTGATCGCGTTCGGCTCGCGCCGGCGGTGAAGTCGCTGAACGACCTCGTCAAACATCTGCGCCACACCGCCCGGCGCGACCCGAGGACGGCGTGGCGATCGATGCGCTCGCTGTACGAGCGGGCCGTCGAAGC
>JAEUJR010000887.1 GCA_016793585.1 Archangium sp. | reverse complement strand
TACGACTGCGAGGCCGATTTCCCGGCCTGGGAGCGATTTCTTGGCCAACGTGAAGGACGTGAGTCCTGCACCTGACGACGGGCTGGGCGAGGTGGTGGCGCCGCACGATGCCTTCCGCATCGCGTTGCCCAACTTCGAAGGTCCGCTCGATCTGCTCCTGCACCTGATCCGCGAGCACAAGGTCGACATTCTCGACATTCCGATCGCGCTGATCACCGAGAAGTACCTCGCCCATCTCGAGCAGATGCGGCAGATCGATCTCGACATCGCCGGCGAGTTCCTGGTGATGGCGTCGACGCTGCTCCACCTCAAGTCGCGCATGCTGCTGCCGCGTGAAGAGCGTGTGGCCGGCCCCGAAGGTGGCGAGCTGACCCAGGAGCCGCTCGACCCGCGCGCCGAGCTCGTGCGCCGCCTGCTCGAGTACCAGAAGTACAAACACTCGGCCGAGCAGCTCGCGATGAACGATCTGCTCGATCGCGACGTGTTCCCTCGCCGGGTGACGACGCACGAGATTCCGCTCGACGCCGAAGAGGTCGGCCTCCAGGAGGTCAGCGTCTACAAGCTGATCGAGGCCCTCGACCGCGTGCTCGAGAAGCTCATTCCGCAGAAGCAGCATGAGGTCGTGCGAGAGGTGATGTCGTTGTCGGCCGCGATGCGCAAGGTGGCCGATCAGGTGAAGGCCGCAGGGAAGGGCGCCTCGGTCGGCTTCTTCACGCTCTTCGAGGGCCTTCGCCGCCGCAGCGAGGTCATCATCACGTTCCTCGCCATGCTCGAGATGTGCAAACACCGGTTCCTGCGTGTGTTCCAGGCCGAGGTGGGCGGAGAGATCATGATCAGCGAGCGCGATGACGCGTTGTCGTCGGTCGCGGCGCAGAACCTGGGTTCCGAGGAGATCGATCGTGAGTACCACTAAGTCCGGCGGGCCTTCGCCCTTCTCAGAAGAAGAGGTCGCCGCCGTCACCGCCGGCCCGTCGACCGACCCTGAGCTCGACGAAGTCGAGGCGGCCACCATCGACGCGCCCGATCTCGAGACGCCCTTCGAGAAGGTGGTCGCCCGCGCGCGCAAGCTGAGCGAGGCCCAGGTGCGGCACGTGCTCGAGAGCGTGTTGTTCGTCGCTCCGGAGCCGCAGACGATCGATCAGCTCTTCGACGCCACCGGCATCGATCGCGAGAAGCTGCAGAAGGGCCTCGAGGCGCTTCAAGGCGAGCGGCGTGAAGGCCTCGCCGGCATCGTGCTGCACGAGGTGGCGGGTGGCTGGCAGCTGCGCACGGCGCCCGAGTCGAGCGACTTCGTGAAGCGCTTCCTCAAGGTGAAGCCGCAACGGCTGACCCGCGCGGCGCTCGAGACCCTCGCCATCTGCGCATACCGACAGCCGGTGACGCGCCCCGAGATCGAGGACATTCGCGGCGTCGACTCCGGCGCCGTGCTCAAGGCCTTGCTCGACCGTCGGCTCATCAAGATCGTCGGCAAGAAGGAAGAAGTGGGTCGCCCGATTCTCTACGGCACCACCCGTGAGTTCCTCGAGTTCTTCGCCCTGAAGGATCTGAACGCGCTGCCCACGCTGCGCGAGTTCCACGAGCTCACTGAAGAGCACCAGGAGATCGTCGAGAAGGAGACGCCACGGCCCACCGCTGCGGGCACCGTCGAGTCGCTCGCCGACCCCACGTTCCAGGCACGCGTCGCCGAGCAGGAGAAGGCTTCAGAAGCCGCCCTCGAGCAGCTCGAGAGCGCCATCGAGACCGCCGACGTCACCTCGAAGGCCGTCTCGAAGGTGCTCGACCCGCCGAAACCACCAGAACCGACGCCTGAAGGTGGAACGCCTCCGCCCGCTGACGGCGGCCCGACGCCACCACCGGCGGGGAGCTAGTCATGCAGGAACGGTTGCAGAAGTACCTCGCCCGCGCGGGCATCGCTTCACGTCGGGCTGCCGAGACCCTCATCACCGCAGGCCGCGTCAAGGTGAACGGCTCCATCGTTCGTGAGCTCGGCACGAAGGTCGACGGCGCGAAAGATCTCGTCGTCGTCGATGGCAAACCCGCCGTGGCTCCGAACGAGAAGACCTGGTTCCTGCTCTACAAGCCCACTGGTGTCGTCACGACCCTGAAAGATCCCCAGGGGCGACCGACGATCAGCGACTACCTGCAGGGTGTTCCCTCGCGCGTCTTTCCCGTCGGCCGCCTCGACTACGACGCCGAAGGTGCGCTGCTGCTCACCGACGACGGTGACGTCGCGAACAAGCTGATGCACCCGCGGCACCAGGTGCGCCGGGTCTACCTCGCGAAGGTGAAGGGCGACCCCACCGATGCTTCCCTCGAGAAGCTGCGCGGCGGTGTGCGCCTCGAAGACGGCTTCGCCAAACCCACCGACGTGTCGCGCTTCGAGAAGGCCGACAAGAACACCTGGCTTCGCATCGTCGTCACCGAAGGCCGGCCCCACCTCATCAAGCGCCTGTGCGCCGCGATCGGTCACCCCGTCGTGCGCCTCTTTCGCCCGAGCCACGCCGGTATTCCCGTCGATGGCCTCAAGCCCGGGCACCTTCGCGAGCTGACCAACGACGAGGTGAAGCGCATTCACCAGATCTCGGAAGGCAAGGGCAGCGCCGAGCCCGCGCTCAAGCTGCCTCCGCGGCGGCACGGTCACGGCATCGGCAAAGACGAGCCTGACGACGAGGCCCCCGAACCGCCCCGTCGCTCCGAGGGGGCGTCGCGGCAACGCGCTGACCGTCGTGAACGTGAGACTCCCACTCGCTCCTGAATGTCTCTTTCGGTGCGCCACCTGCGGAGTACAACCATGGCCATGTCGGCCCGGTTCATCTGCCTCTCGACGATCGTGTGGCTGGCGGCGTGCTCGGGTGGCCGCGACAAGTGGCTCGCGCAGCTGCAGAGCCCCCGCCCCGACGAGCGCGCCATCGCGGTGAAGAAGCTCGCCGAGAAGTTCGATGCCGACGATCTGCCGCTCTTCACCCAGGCCGCGCGAGACCCCGTCGGCATGGTGCGGGCCGAGGCGATGGGGGCGCTGGGCAAGAGCGCCGACCCGCGCGTGGTCGATCTGCTCGGCGAAGCCCTCGGTGACCCCGACGAAGACGTGCAGGCGGCGGCGGCGCGCTCGCTCGCGGTGATTCGAAACGACAAAGCGCGGGGGTACCTGACGCTGCAGTACTCGCGTCGCGGCCGCAGCACGCGGCTGGTGATCGTCGAAGGGCTCAAGAGCGCGAACGTGCCCGGCGCCATGGCGAGCTGTGTCGCGGCCGAGGCGAACTCGATCTGGGAGCAGAACCTGAAGGCGCTGCAGGACGGCGCGCTGCCCGAGCGGGTCGGGGCTGCAGAGGAGCTCGGTCGCTCCGGTCGTCCCGAGGCGGTGAATCGGCTGGTGCCCCTGCTGAAGGACAAACAGGTGGTGCTCGCAGCGGCTGCAGCCCGTGGCCTCGGTTCAGCGCGTGACGTTCGTGCGGTGCCGGCGTTGACGGCGCTGCTCGACGAGAACTTTCCCGAGCTGCGTGAGGCGGCGTGCGAGGCGCTGCTGCGCCTGAAAGACCCGAGCGCGTTGCCCAAGCTGACAGCCGTCGCGCTCGAAGGCAGCCCTGCGAGCCCGCTGGCCACGCGCGCGATCATCGCCTTGCCCGCTGGCCCCGAGACGAACAAGGCGCTGTGCGACGTCGTGGCGAGCGGTGGTGGCCCCGAGGTCGACGCCGCCGGCAAAGAGCTGCGCCTGCGCGGAGGCTGCCCTGCCGAGCCGCTGCTCGAGAAGCTGAAGACGGGCTCGCCGAACCCCGCGCTGCGCGCCTTCATCGCGCTCGGCCCGGCGTTCAAGGAGCACGCTGCCAAGGTGGCTCCGCTGCTCTCATCGAACGATCCGCTCACGCGCCGCCTCGCCGTCGATACCCTGGCCGAGCTGCGTGACCCCGCGAGCGCCGGTGCCGTGCTCAAGGCGTTCGATGCCGAGCTCAAGGCCATCGAGCCGTTGCGCGCCGACTGGATTCCGGCCGATCTCGCGCTCAAGTACGCGCCTGGCTTCAACCCTGACGAAGCGCCGCCCGAGCACGACGCCTTCAACCGCGTCTCGCGTGCGCGCACGTCCGAGATGTTCAAGCGCGTGCAGGCGCTCGACGCCCAGCGGCTCAAGGAGCGCGGCAAGGTGCCGTTGCAGGCCCGGCCCCCGCGCGAGATCGTCGACGACGGCACCGAAGATCAGTACCAGCTGATGGGTGCCCTGCTGCGGGCCCTGGGGCGGCTGAAGGTCGATGGGGCGCGCGCGAAGATCGAGCCCTTCACCGAGGAGCAATCGCCCACGCTGCGCGCCGCGGCCTACGCCGGCCTCGCGATGCTGGGCCCCGAGACCGTGCCCGTCGTGAAGGTCGCGCTGCTGGATGCCGAACGTTCGGTGCAGGCCGCGGCGGCCCAGGCGCTGGCCGAGACCTCGAATGAAGGGCGCGCGGCGGTGCTCGAGGCGATCGCGCAGCTCGTCGGTGATCGCTCGCGCCTCGTCGAGCCCCTGCGCTCTCAGCCCCTGCCACCGACGGCCGCTCCGATTCTGCTGGCGCTGGTGAAAGAGGGCGGCGCCGACGGCTCGACGGCAGCCGCGATTCTCGCCGAGCTGCAGGCTCCGGAGTCGGTGGGCGCGATCGCCGAGCTGCTCAAGCAAGACACGGTCGTCGGGCGCCGCGAGCTGATCGCTTCGATCGGCAAGGTGAAGTCGCCAGAGTCGGTGGCGGCGCTCGGCCGTGAGCTCTTCAGCGACTCGTCAGGCGTTCGCGCCGCGGCTGCCGACGCGCTCGCGCTGCAGGGCGACGCTGCGAAGACCCAGCTCGAGAGCCTCGATGCGCTCAAGGGCGACTACTCCTTGCGTGTTCGTGAAGCGGCCTCGACGGCGGTCTCGAAGG
>JAEUJR010000886.1 GCA_016793585.1 Archangium sp. | reverse complement strand
ACGTGATGATGGAGGAGTCGGTCTTGCTGCGCGTGTTCGGGTGGTCGAGCACCCCGTCCATGTCGGTGTCTTCGCCTTCGTCCATCACGCCGTTGCCGTTGAGGTCCTCTTCGGTCTCTTCGAAGAGCAGCGTGGTGTGATGGCCGCGGGGGTCGTCGGGGTAGTACTCGGGGCGATCGAGCCGCGCGGGGAACAGGCCTTCGCCGAGGTCGATCGGCATCGCCTTGCAGTAGTCGGCCGAGCCCTTCGTCACGTCGACGACGAGCAGCACGTCGTCGTTCGTCTGGTAGCGGTCTCCGTGGTGACGCCGAATGATGTTCTCGACGTCGAGCGGCGCCTGGAAGCTGACGGTGATGGGCGCGAGCGTGCCCCAGCCGTCGAGCGCGTCGAGGCCTTCACGGGTGCGCTGCTCCCACGCGGTCGGCGCCAGCATCGAGGCGTTGAGCCGCCGCTTCGTCGGAGACAGCGCGTCGAAACGCGTCGCGAAGTCGTTGGGCAGCGGAATCTCGGGCAGCGGCCGGTGAAACGGGTCGAACGTCACCGTCGGGCCAGCACCTTCGGGCGTCTTCGACAGCCCCATGCCCTCGGGCGCCACGCAGCCCGCGCCGAGGAGAAACAAACCGACCCAACGGAATGGAGTTCGCACGAGGGCGCGTCTGTCACGTCGGTCGGCAGGCGCGCAAGGGCAGGGCGTCAGGGGCTCGGCGCGGTGCGTTCAGGCAGCAGGCCTCCGCGGGCGAGCCAGTCTTTGACGGCCACGCCGGTGCCGAAGGGCCAGGGCTTGAGCTTCTCTTTGGCAATGTGCTTCGTCGCCTCGAGCTCGTCCGAGAGGGTGATGGGGCCTTCGGCGGTGACGTGGAAGCAGATGATGAGTTCGTTGCGCATCTCGAACGGGTAGACGCCGACGAGCGAGACGAGCTTCGCGTCGAGGTTGGTCTCTTCTTTCACTTCGCGCAGCACGGCGGCTTCGGGCGTCTCGTTCGCTTCGAGGAAGCCCGTGACGAGCGCGAAGAGCTTCTCGGGCCAGCCGCGGCCGCGCGCGAGGAGCACGGCGCCTTCGTGCTCGATGATGGCGGCGACGACCGGCGTGGGGTTGCCCCAGAAGACGAAGTTGCAGCCGTCCTTCGGGCACGAGGGGCGCGGCTTTCCTCCGGCGGTCTTCTCGACGAGGGCGGTGGCGCAGCGCGGGCAGAAGCGGAAGTCCATGCGGCCATCTTGCACGATTCGAGTGGTACCGCCGCGACAGCGCGTGTCGCCTTCGTGCCACTCGACGGTGGTGACATTCCTTCAAGCAGACGTCGCGCCGCGTTCGTACAACGTCGCCATGAACGAACCGCTTCGCCTCGAGAGAGATGCCGTTCACCTGGACTCGCACGTCGGCGCAGTGCCGTTGCCCGGCTTCGAGAATGGCTATGACGCGTACATCGCCGAGCACTGTGCTCCTGGAGCGCCCGGCCGCCTCGTGAGCCTCGCGGTCTCGGACAAACACTGGCCGGTCTGGGAGACGCACCCCGCTGGTGACGAGGTCGTCATCGTGACGAAAGGCCGCGCCGAGTTCATTCAGGAGCTGCCCGACGGAAAGCGGGTTCGCGTCGTGGTGGGCCCGAACGAGGCCATCATCAACCCCGCCGGTGTTCCGCACACGGCGAACGTCATCGAGCCATTCACGGCGCTGTACCTGACGCCGGCTCCCGGCACGACGCACCGGCCGAGGAGCGCCGACGATATCTGAGCCGATTCCTCCGTTCCTGGTCGCGCTCGAAGACGCGTTCAACGAGGCGATGATCTCGAACGACGCGCAGCGCATCGCCGCGTGCATCAGCGACGACTGGAAGCTGGTGACACGGTCATCGGCGCCGGAGTGCTGACGCACGCCACGATGAGCAAGCAGGCCGTGTGCGCGAAGGTGATGGGCGACGTGGCGTACGTGACGGTGCGTGGGCAGAACACCGGCACGTTCCGCGGAGCGCCGATGCAGGCCGACGAGTGGGTCACCGACCTCTACGAGCGGCGCGACGGTGTCTGGAGATGCGTGCTCACGCACTTCACCCCGGCGCAGCGTTGACCGCGAGCGAGAGCGGGTCCTCGAGTGTGAGCGCGGTGGGCGAGTTGCCGGTGAAGCGTTTGACCTCTCGCGTGAGATGCGACTGGTCCGAGTAGCCCAGCTCGAGGGCGAGGCTCGCCAGATCGCGAAAGGCCTTCGTTCGCAGCCGCTCCAGTGCGCGCGCGAACCGTCGCACGTCGGCGTAGCGCTTCGGCGAGAGCCCGAGCTCGTCGATGAACTTTGCGTGCAGGTGTTTGCGGCTGAAGCCGAGCTCATCGCTCAGCTCGTCGATACGGAGCGCTCCGTGGGCCGTGTCGATGCGTTCGGTCGCCCAGGTGAGCAGTCGCGAGGGTTCTCGCGCGACGGCGAACTTCGCCTCGAGCGTTCGAGTGACGAGTCGAAACCGCTCGCTCCAGGTCGAGTGAGCCAGTTGCTCGGCAAGACTGCGGTGAAGACCGAGGTCGTTCAGGCTGGCCACTTCTCTCGCGAGCGGCGCACCTGCGAAGGCAAGCGCACCAGCCACCGTCAGGTTCACCTGCACACCAGCCTGCGCTCGCTGGAATACGGTCACCGAGGGCGCGTCGTCGATGCCCGCGAAGAACCCGCCGTGATGCACGAGCGACGCGTCTGCTCGCCCAACACCGAGCGCGGGGCCGAACTCGAAGATCAACACGGCTCGGCCCATGGGGAACTCGACGCGTCGAACCGGAGCGGCACTCCACTCCCGATAGCCAGTCCACGAACTGACGAAGCGCTTCAGGTGCTCGGGCACGGGCGGCGTCGCGAGCTCGAACCCAGCGGTCTCGTCACCCGAGCGCAGCACGCGAACACTCTACCGGTCGCCGAGTGGCACGAGAACGACACCCTCTGTCGTGGTCGTGCCACTCGACCCCGCCGAATGGGCACCCCGCACGGTTTCGGCGGCAAACGCCGTCGGTCGTTGGCAAGGTGCGCGCCATGAAAGCTCGCGCCTACGCCACGACTGCAGCCACCCAGCCCCTCGCTCCCTTCACGGTCGATCGCCGCGACGTCGGACCCAACGACGTGCTCATCGAGATCATCGCGTCGGGCATCTGCCACTCCGACATTCACCAGGCGCGCAGCGAGTGGGGCCCGGCGAAGTACCCGATGGTTCCCGGCCACGAGATCGTCGGAAAGGTCACGCAGGTCGGCGCCAACGTCACCCGACTGAAGGTCGGCGACATGGCCGGCGTCGGCTGCATGGTCGACTCGTGCCGCACCTGCCACCCGTGCGCGCATGGTGACGAGCAGTTCTGCGAGAAGACGCCCGCGTGGACGTACAACAGCACCGAGATGGATCGCACGACGCCGACGTTCGGCGGTTACTCGACCCACATCGTCGTCACCGAGCACTTCGTCGTGAAGGTTCCGGCCGGCCTCGACCCGTTCGCCGCCGCGCCGGTGCTGTGCGCGGGCGTGACGACGTTCTCTCCGTTGCAGGAGTGGGGCTGCAAGAGGGGCGATCAGGTCGCAGTCGTCGGCCTCGGAGGGCTCGGGCACATGGCGGTGAAGCTCGCGGCCGCGATGGGCGCCGAGGTGACGCTGCTGTCGACCTCGCTCAGCAAGCAGGCCGACGCGAAACGCCTGGGCGCTGCGAACTTCGAGCTCTCGACCGACCGGGCCACGTTCAGGAAGCTCGCGCGCCGCTTCGACCTCATCATCGACACCGTCTCGGCGGAGCACGACTACAACGCGTACCTGAACCTGTTGCGTCCGCGCGGCGCGATGGTGGTGGTCGGCGTTCCTCCGAAGCCGTCGCCCGTCGCCGCCTTCTCGCTCATCGCAGGCAACCGCCGCCTCGCGGGCTCGAGCATCGGCAACATGAAGCAGACGCAAGACGTGCTCGACTTCTGCGCGCAGCACCAGTTCGGAGCCGACGTCGAGGTCATCAAGGCCGCCGACATCAACGTCGCCTACGAGCGCATGGTGAAGAACGACGTGAAGTACCGCTTCGTCATCGACGCGAAGACGTTCTGAGCATGCGCGCCGTCCTCTTCGATATGGATGGAGTCCTCGTTCGCAGCGAGGAGGTCTGGTTTCGCGTCGTCGAGGCGGCGGGCGTGCGTTTTCGAAACCGCGCCATCACGCGCGAGGAGTTCTTCCCGACCTTCGGTCAGGGTACGGCCGCCGACATTCCCGTGTTCGGGCTGTCGTGCACCGTCGC
>JAEUJR010000873.1 GCA_016793585.1 Archangium sp. | reverse complement strand
CGGCCGAGGCCCTGAATGTCGGAGTTGAAGTTGGCGCCGTAGTCCATGATCGACGACTGCATGAACTCGGTGATGCCGGCCTTGAGCCCGTTGGCCACCGTCACGCCCTGCAGCTCGGCGTCTGACTCGGGGTCGAGGTAGCGCGGCTTCGGCTGCTTCGTGCCGTTCGCCGTGCGCAGATCCCAATACGTCTTCGGGTAGTTCATCGGGTCGTACGAGCCCGCGAAGTTGTGGCGAAGGCCCAGCGTGTGCCCGACCTCGTGCAGCGCCGTCGAGAGGAACACCTGCTCGCGAATGCGCTTCCACACCACTTGCGGGTCGGCGCCCTTCTGGCCGAGCGCGAAGCCGAGCACCGCGTCGTTGAGCGTGGCCTCGGCGAGATCGACACCGTGGGCGCCGAGGCGGCGGCGCTGCGCCTGCTGCAGCCGGTGCTGGGCGGGCGTGTAGCGCGTCAGCGGGCTCATGCGCTCGAGCAGGCCCTTCGTCACCGGCGTGCGCGGGTCTTGCCGATGCGCGACGAGCACCTCGGGCGTCACCAGCTTGCGCTCGAGATCGGAGCCGCGCAGCTTCATCAGCCGCTGCGTCGTCTGCCCCGGCTGCCCGCCGAGCACCTGCGTCGCGGCCAGCGCCTGCGCACGCGTCGCCATCTGCTGCTTGAGCTGCTTCGCCGACCCCTTCGTCATGCGCGGCGTCTTCGGCAGCCCCTTCGTCCACGCGACGTCCATCGACCTCGCCATCTCGTCGACCTCGGCCTGACTGAAGGTGCGGCGCCTGCCGTACTGCTGGCCAGCGAGCCACTCCTTCACGTTCACGCCCTCGATGAACTGGTCGGGCCGCAGCTCGCCGTTCACCAGCCGCACGATGTCGCGCGCCATCGCCGAGTAGGTGTCGATCTGCGCGCCGTAGACGAAGGCCGAGCTCGCGACCGTCTCACCCGTCTCGGCGTCGTTCGAGTTCGGGCCGTAGCCCAACAGCCCCGCCGAGACGGGCTCGTCGATCCAGTAGAGCATGTTGAAACGAATGTCGCCGATGCGCACCGTGGTGCCGGGCTGCCCACACACCGCCGGGTCGCCCTCCTTCACCGGGTTGTTCACGCACATCACGAACGCCTGACCGACGACGGGCCGGCCCTGCAGGCTCTCGACCACGCCCTTGAAGATCACGTCGTACTGGCGCTCGAGCTCTTTGGCCGCGCCCTTGAGGTCTTCGGGGAAGCCCTGGTTCAGGTAGTAGACGATGGGCCGCGCGCCGAGATCGGTGCTCGACGGGTCTGAGGGGTCGGCCCGGTTGCGCACCGCGTACGGCAGTGAGCAGAAGCCCGTCACCTTGCCGTCGCTCTCGACCGTCGCGGTGGGCAGCTCGGTCACGCAGCGCACCCCCGGCGAGGTGTCACCACAGTGCACGTCGAGCTGGCAGCGCTTCGTCGACAACGAGTGCCACCACTGGTTGTGGCGGTTGATGAAGCGCTCGCGGCCGGTCTCGGTCAGGCCGTACTGGCGGTTGTACGAGCGGCGCTCGGTCGAGAAGTAGCCGAAGCGCTCCATGTCTTTGTCGTCGTAGACGCGCGGCTCGTAGTCGCTGGGCAGCACGCGGCGAAACGCGTTGCGCACCCGAATCTCCTGACTGGCGCAGTCGCTCGTCGAGTACTCGAGCCAGCAGACGGGAAAGCTGGTGCCGTCTTCGAAGGTGACCGTCTCGGGGCTGGCGACGATCTTCTGCGTCACCTCGAGGTAGCTGGCCTGCTCTTCACCGGTGCGCTCGATGCGGAACGCGTCGGGGTCGTTCGGGTCGCTGACGTAGTACGGCACCGCGTCCTGCTTGATGGGCTGAATCGCGGGCGAGGTCCAATCAGCGAGGAAGTTGAAGTTGGTGACCTCGTTCTTCGACCAGTCGACGCGAATGAACTTTCGCTCGAACCACTTGCGCTCCTGGCTCTCGATGAGCTTGTCGTACTCCTCGCCGGTCGACGCGTTGTATTCGCGGATCACGTCGAAGTGGCTCGTGATCTTGAACGCGGCCACGGGCGCGCCCTGGTAGCGACGATCGGCACCCGAGGCGAACGGCTCCTGGCCCTTCTCGGAGCCACGCACGAACTCGTACGCGCGCCGCGCGATGAGCGTGTTCTCCTGAATGTCCCAGACGATCTTCTCCATCTCGTTCTCGCCCTGCTCACCGGGGAAGGTGAAGCCGGTGGCGAACGGAACGCCGACGACGGTCTGGCGGAAGTACCAGACGCCCTCGAGATCGCTCTTGGCGATGGCGTCGTGCTGCACGGTGCTGCGGGGCTGCACGGGCGTGCCGCACGAGACGACGACGGCTGCGAGACAGAGGAGCGCGCGCTTCATTTCTTCTCCGGGGTGAAGCTGTCGACGAGCTGTTCGGCGCTCGTCGTGAACGACAGATAGAGGGTGGTGGCGTTGTTGCGGCTCACCTCGAGGAAGGGCTGCGTCACCTTTCCATCGAGCTGGTTGATGGGCCGGTACGTCGAGAGGCCGAGCGACAGACTCACCGGCCCCTTCGACCAGTCGACCGAGGCGAGGAACCAGTGATCGTTGCGCCACTGGGAGCCACCGAACTTCGGCTGCTCGGCGCACGTCGCCTGGGGCACGCCCGCGACGGAGCAGCCACCATTCGGGAACGGCATGATGTTGAAGAGGAAGTACGAGGCCGACGCCGAGAAGCCCGCTGGCAGCTCCACCGAGGCCGAGAGGCCGTTGATGAAGCCGTAGTTCGGGTTCGCGGTGCCCGTGCTCTGCGGCGCCCACGTCTCTTCGGTCTTGCCGTTGAGCGTGAAGCTCGAGGGGCCCTGGCTGCGCGGCGGCGCCGACGACGAATAGAAGTACTTCGAAGGGCGGAACACGTACGTGAGGTGCACCGGGCCGAGCGTCTTGTCGAAGATGAAGCCGAGCGAGACCGAGCTGATGAAGCCGGTGTTGCGGCTGCCGAGCGAGGTGGGCAACGCCACGCGCAGGCTGTTCGCGAGCGAGATGTCGACGACGGGAATGGTCAACGTCTTGCCCTGAATGAGGCTCAGCCAGGTGTCTCCGAGAATGACGGGCGTCCGGGCCGGGCCGTCGACGACGCCGACCTGCGGCGCGAGCCCCGCGAGGCCTTCGGGCACATTGAAGAACGACGCGTTCGAGTACGCGGTGCCGCGAAAGCGCGGGTCGCTGCCGGCGAACTCGATCTCGATGGGCAGACGTGCGGCCACCGACATCGACTCGAACCAGGTGCCCTTGAAGAACTTCGAGCCGAAGCGCCACGAAGGCTCGAGCCAGAACGTGAGCGACGCCGTGTACGACTCGGGGGCGAAGAAGACGCCCGACGAGAAGAACGTGGTGAAGCCGAAGTCGAAGCCACCGAAGCGCAGCTCACCGCTGCCGCCGCGCGCCTCGACGAAGCCCTGCGAGCCGCGCGGCCGATCCTTCTCGGTCGTCGGAGCGGCACCAGCGTCGGGCGCGAACGTCGGAGTCGGCGTCAACGGGCGGGTCGCGGTCGTCGCCTCCGCAGGAACGGGATCATCGGAGGGGGCGGCAGGCTGGCCCTGGGCAGCAGCCACGCGGCAGAGCACGCAGAGCACGGCGCAGGTGATGCGGCTGATGTTCGACAGAACCGGGCCTCCCCGAAAAGCAGGGGCCGCCTACGGCACCCGAGGCGTCGGCGTCAACCCGGGGCGGCGGCTGCCGAATGGGAGCGCACCCGTAACGTCCTGCGCGGCAGCCACACGGCTGGTACACGCTCATGCCCATGTCCCCAAACTCCCCGCTCGACCGTCTGCAGACCGTGAACCGCGCCCTCGCATCGGGGCGGCCACTGGAGCAGCTCTCCTCCGAACTGGGCATGTCGATCGACGAGCTGGTGACGTGGCGATCGATCTACGAGGCGGCGCGGCGCGACGTCTCCCGGTCGTCGAAGAAGCGCTGGCTCGGGGCCATCGCAGGCGTCGCGTTGGTGCTGCTCACCCCGCGGGTGATGGCCGCCGGCACCTGCGCCCAGACGCTGCCCGCCCCGCTCGTCACCTTCTGCGCCGACGAGCCCGCGCTGGCCTCCGACGTGAACGGCAACTTTCAGCAGCTCGTCACCTGGCTGCAGCAGAAGGTCGGCTCCGTCGGCACGGCTGACCTCACCACCACCGGGAACATCAACGCCGCGAACATCAACGCGACCGGCGCGCTTCGCGTGAACGCGACCGACGTGAACTCGGGCACGCAGGTCACGTGGAACAAGTCGGGCAACATCGGCGAGACCGACTTCGTCAACCTGAAGGGCCTCGGGGCCGGCGGCTTCGCCTACTACTCGGGCACGACGGTGGCCACCGCAGTGCAAATCGCGTCGATCTCCAACGGCGGCAAGTTCCGCGCGACGGGCGGCGTCTCGGGCAGCGGCCGGCTCTGCTTCACCACGGTGAACTGCGCCGACGAACCCGCGTTCGCCTGCGGCGGCACCTCATTCTGCTCCGCGGGTAAGGTGCAGGTCGGTCTGCGCGACGGCACGGGCTGCGGCTCGACGAACGTCATCACCTGCTGCAACCTGCAGCTCGCCGACAACTGCCCCTGATCAGTCGAAGAGCACGCCGGGGTTGAGCAACGCGTCGGGGTCGAGGGTCTTCTTCGCCGCGCGCAGCACGTCGAGGAACGGAGCCGGCACTTCGCGCTCGTACCAGGGCCGGTGCGTTCGCCCGACGGCGTGGTGATGCGTGATGGTGCCACCGTGCGCCGTCACGGCGTCGCTCGCCGCGCGTTTGAGCGCCTGCCACTGCTCGAGCTCGGCGCCTTCACGGCCTCTGCCGATGAAGGTGAAGTACGGCGCGGGCCCGTCGGGGTACACGTGCGTGAAGCGGCACGAGACGACGCCGCCGCCACATTCCTTCTGCAGCACCTCGTTCATCGCGCCGGTGACGCCCGCGTAGAGGCCGTCGAAGCGGCTCCAGGTGCAGGCCGTCTCGAAGGTGTCGGCGACGAGCCCGAGGCGAATGAGCGCGTCTTGCAGGTAGGGGCCCTGCAGGAACGAGCGGCGCCACGCTTCACCGGCGTCGTTTGCGCGCTCCGAAGCCCCTTCACGCAGCTGAGCTCCCGCCTCGCAGCGCCCCTGATGCCGGGTGGTGATGCGCAGCGCCTCATCGATGGCCGACTTCATCGAGTGCGAAGCCGACTCGAAGCCGAGCACCAGCACCGACGAGCCGTCGAAGACGACGCCGTTCACCATCGCCTCCATCGGGTCGAGCAGGCGGCAGTTCGCGGGCGAGAGCCCCGATTGGCTGAGTTCGCGCACGCACGCGACGGCGGCGGTGTACTCCGCGAACTGCACGCTCGCCGAGGCGCGGAAGGTCGGTCGTGGGCGTACCCGCATCCACGCTTCGGTGATGACGCCGAGCACGCCTTCACTGCCGATGACGAGCCTGTTGGCATCGACGGCGGCGCCAGAGGCGGGGAATGACTTCGTCGAGATGACGCCGCGGGGCGCGACCATGCGCACCGAGTGCACGAGGTCGTCGATGTGCGTCGGGCCCGTGGCGAAGTGGCCGCCGGCGCGCGTGGCGATCCACCCGCCGAGCGTCGAGAACTCGAACGACTGGGGGAAGTGACGGAGCGTCAGCTGGTGCTCCGACAGCTGGCGCTCGAGCGCGGGGCCGAACGCGCCGGCCTGCACGCGCGCGAGCCGCGAAACCGCGTCGACCTCGAGCACGCGGTCGAACTTCGAGAGATCGAGGCTGACGGTGCCGTTGCTGCCCGGGCCGAGCTTCGGCTCCACGCCACCGACGACGCTCGAGCCGCCACCGAATGGCGTCACCGAGAGCTTTAGCGTCGCAGCGCACTCGAACGTCGCCAGCAGCTCGGCTTCGTTCGCAGGCGTGGCGACGAGATCGGGCGCGCTGGAGAAGTCTCCGCGAAAGCCACGAACCCGATCGGGGTACGCCTTGCCCATCGCGTGACCGGCTCGCGCTTCGTCGGAGGCCGAGGCGAAGGCCTTCAACGCCTCCGGGACGGGCACACGCGGCGTCGGAAGACGAGGGGGCGCTCCGATGAGCTCGGCCTTTTCACCGAAGAACGGCTCGACCCGTGGGCGAACGTCGTCGAGCGCGAGCGCCTGCTCCGCGAGCCCCCAGCCCCACAGGTGACGGGCCGTCATCGACGCGCCATCGCTTTCGCAGGAGCGACCAGCAGCTTCGCCAGCACGGAGGGATCGTCGGCATCGGCCACCATCACCCAGCGGTTCGCGTCGTACTGCGCGAGCCCTTCGAGCTTCACCACCTGCTCGACGGGCGTCTGCCACACCACGCGATTCCCCGAGAGCTCGCCCACCACCGAGCCCGTGCACTTGCCGTCGAGGTACGGGTCGTCGGTGTCTTCTGCCGCAGCCGAGAAGCAGACCCGGCCGTCGAGCGAGAGCGTCAAGTCGGTCAGCGACAGCGGCACGCCTTCGAGGCTGCCAAGCTCGAGCGGGTCGATGCCCTCGATGGCGACCGACGGCAGCTCTCCCGCCGAAAAGCCCATCAGCACCTCGTGCAGCCCGAGTCGAATGAGGGCGTTCTGCGAGTTGGGCCCGTTGCCGCGCTGACCGAGCACGAGCTGATCTCCGACCACCACGGCGGCCTCGAGGTTGAGCGCGTCGAACTGCTGCTCGAGCACGACGAAGAGCGGCGTGCAGTCGATGACGGTGACGTGGCCATGCTTCACGAGCGCAGCCCTGCGGCGGCGGGCGGTCGACCCCGAGCCGAGCGCGAACAACGAACCATCGGGCAGCGCGGTGAGCGCCTCGAAGTCGGGCTTCACGGCCTTGCGGGCCTTCGCGTCGGTCGGCAGCGCGCCGTGCAGCAACCGCACGCGTTCGACCCGCGCGCCCTCGATGGAGAAGCCCCACAGGTGCGGGTCGTCGTCGGCCACGACGTACACACGGCCGTCCTTCACGACGCAACCGCTCGCGGCAGACACCTCGAGCGTCGCGACGGGCACAAGAGAGATGGGGGTCACGGGTGCGTCACTCTAGCGCCGTTCTCTGGTGCGTCGTGCGAGGCGGGGTAGAACGTGGTGGTGACCAAACGCATCTCCGTTCTCGATCTGTCGCACTACACGCGAGGAACCCCCGCCGAGCGTGAACGTTTCATTCAGGCCTGGGGCG
>JAEUJR010000861.1 GCA_016793585.1 Archangium sp. | reverse complement strand
CGCCCCAGGGGCCGCACCGAGACGAGGGTCGCGCCGTCGTTGGCGACGCCAGAGACCGTTCGTGCGCCAGCGCCCGTCGCCGTCGAGGTCGCGCGCACGCCGAGCGAGCTCGAGGCCCTCGTCACGCGCGAAGAGAACGCGTTTCTCGAGATGGAGGCGAAGGCCGATTCGCCCGAGCGGCAGCAGGCCTGGGCGCGGCTCGCCGAGCTGTACGCGCGCGTGCAGCGGCCTCGCGATGCCGGCATGGCGTGGGCGCACGCGCTCTGGGAGACCGGCGTCGAGGGGGCTCCGGCGCTGGCCCGGCGCTGGGCCGACACGAGCGGAGGAAAACTCGAGGCGCTGCTGAACGAGAAGACGCCGAACGTGGAGCAGACGCGGGCGGCGACGGCGCACCTGCTCGCGCAGGCAGCGGCGGGCGCGACGGTTCCCCGCCTCGCGGAGTGGTCGGCCTTCTTCGACCGGTTCGACGACGACCTCGACGTGCGCAGCTTCTGGCTCGCGCGCTACGCACTCTCGCGGCTCGCCGGTGGTGACGCGCTCGGCCTCGCCCGTGCGAGAGATCGTGTGCTCGGCCGCCTGCAGCGTGGGCTCTCGCTCGACCGCGACGTGCCCCGCCTGATGCGGGTGACGGGAACGACGGGCGCGGGTGGGGTCGGCACCGAACGGGCGCTCCGGGTCGCGCAGCAGCTCGAGGGGTTGCTCAAGGCCTTCGACGAGACGCCGCGCAAACGGTCGCCGGTCGAGGCGCCGCCGCACCTGACGCGTGCGTACGTCGGCTTCGAGTTCGCGTGGGGCTTCGCGCGGCTGGGCTCGGCCGACCGCGCGCGCGCGCTTCGTGATCAATCGATGGGCGTGCTCGAGAAGGTCGCCGGCACCACCGACGCGAAAGATCAGAACGCTCCGGTGCACCGCTACCTCATGCGGGCGTACTCGGCGCGCATCGATCAGGCGCTCGAGGGGGTGTCTCCCGAGACGCCGCTCGGCCCTGAGATCAACGGGCAGCTGCCGAACCTCGAGCCGTTTCAGCGGTACAAGGTCGACCGCCTGCGCCAGTTCTCGCACGTGCTCGAACCCCAGGAGCGCCTCGACGCGACGACCGACTTCTTCCGCGCGCACCAGAACCACGGCGCCGAAGAGCTCGCCGCGCTGCGCGGCATGAAAGACCCGGCCGAGCTGCTGAAGGGCATCGAAGAGCGCGCGCGGGTCGCGGCCGATGGTCAGCTCGCGGTCGAAGAGCGCGCCCGCCTCATCGATGGGTTGCTCGACTTCCTGCCAAGCGTGCCCGAGTCGCAGGCGTTGCCGTTGCTGCAGCGCTTCGTCACGTTGTCCGACGCGATGCCGGCGAAGCTGCGCGCGCTGCTCTACGAAGACGCGCTCAAGGTGGCCGGTCACTTCGGCCGCACCGCGCTGGTGAAGCAGCTCGTGGCGTCGCTCGGCCGGCTGTTCTCCGAGCTCGGCGCAGAGGGCATGTCGGAGCTCGGCGCCACGCTCGTGGCCGGCGTTCGTTCGTTGCGGCGCGTCGGTCTGCGTGAAGAGGCTGGCGAGCTGCTCCAGCGTGCGTCGGCCGTGCTGAAGGGTGAAGACACCAAGACGCTGATCGCGCGCCTCGGGCTCGCTGGTGGCCTCGCGTACCTCGGCCAGACGACGCAGGCGCAGCCCATCATCGACGACGCGCAGACACGGCTGTCTCGCAGCGAGTCGGGCCTGATTCCCGTCGACCGCTTGAAGCTCACCCGTTTCACCGGCCGCGCGCTCGGGCATCTGCCGACCGAGACGGCGCTGCCCGGCCTGTTGCGCCTCGCGCAGCAGCTGCCGTGGGTCACCGACGCGTTCAACACCAACAGCCACTTCTGTCTGTCGCTGGTCGATTTCGCCGACGCGCTGGTGCTCGGCCACGTGGGTGACGACCTCACGCTGAACGAGGCCACCCGCCGCTTCCTCGAAGAAGACGAATACCTGGTCCGCCGGCGCGTGCACCGCGACGTCGGCGCCGTCACCTGAGCCTTTCTGGGAGAGTCACCTCGATGAGTTCGTTGCCCGCCAAAGATCCCCTCGACGCGATCCAGGACCTCACGCTGGAGCAGCTGTCGGCCGAGGCCCAGCCGCTGCGTGAACGCCTCAACCGGTTTCGCGTCGCGCTCGGCCGTCACTTCGTCGACAAGCAGGCGCTGGTCGATCTGATGCTCGTGGCCGCCGTCGCGCAGGAGCCGCTGCTGCTCGTCGGCCCGCCAGGCACCGCGAAGTCAGACCTCGTCATCAAGTTCAAAGACGCGCTCGGCCTCAGCGGCCTCGATTACTTCGAGTACCTGCTCACGCGCTTCACCGAGCCGAGCGAAGTGCTCGGCCCCATCGACATCAACGAGCTGCGCTCGGGCAAGTACCTGCGCCGCGAGAAGGGCAAGCTGCCGACGGCGCGCCTGGTGTTCCTCGACGAGATCTTCAAGGCGAGCTCGGCGATCTTGAACGCGCTGCTCACCGTCATCAACGAGCGCAAGTTCTACCAGGACGGCGTGCCCGTGCCGGTTCGCCTCAAGGTGCTCTTCGCCGCGACCAACGAGATTCCCGAGCACAGCGAGCTGGGCGCCTTGAAAGACCGGTTCGCGCTCAAGGCCGCGTGCCGCTCGGTGCAGGAGACGCACTTCGTCGAGCTGCTCGACGCGGGCATCGACTCGATGGTGAACAAGGACCTCAACCGCAAACCGTGGGTCGAGGGCCACTCGTCACTCGAAGACGTGATGAAGGCGCACCGGTACCTCACGTTGCTGATGGCGAAGCGGGAGCCGCGCGATCGTGAGGTGTTCTTCCGCGAAGAGGTAATGCGCGAGTTCCGCCGGGTGATTCGAACGCTGGTGCGCGAAGACGAGGTGTTCGTCTCTGACCGCAAGCTCATCAAGCTGTACCGGTTGCTCCGCACCCGCGCGTGGATCGTGCACGGCGGCGCGGTCGAACGCGAAGATCTGCAGCTGCTCGCGTACCTGGGTGAGACGCGCGAAGAGATCGACCTGCTCGAAGAGAAGGTGCCGCGCCTGCTCGGCCTCGGATGAACTCGGCGCTCAAGCTGCTCCTCGGCTTCGGGCTGCTCGGGCCCGGCTTGTTGTTGCTGCTTCGTGTGACGAAGGTGGCGCCGCCCGCGCTCGAGTCGATCACCTCGTTCTTCTTCGGTTCGCTGCGCCCGTTCCTTCCACTGCCGGCGGCGATGACGATCGGCGGCGCGATTCTGGTGCTCAGCGCGCTGACCTCGGCGCCGCCCAACATCGATCAGCGACGGTGATCACCCGCCGATGAAGAGCCGCACCTGCAGCGGCGCGAGCGCCTCGACCAACCAGCCCACGAAGGCCGCGTCGTCGTCATCGGTGAACTCCACGGTTTCGCCGCGCCGCGCGTGCGCCGAGACGAGGGCTCGGTACTCACTGACGACACAGCGCGCATTCACGAGATCGAGCCAACCGCAGGGCAGCTCGTCGTGCGCGGTCGTCAGACTGAGCAGCTGCTTCGTGCGCACGCCGCCGCCGCGCCGGGGCACCGACACACGACGTTCGGCGTGCAGGGCGACCTATCGCGCCGCGAGCTGGCCCATCACCGCCGAGCCGATCGCGAACAGCGTGCGCGAGGTCGCCGTGAGGCCGGGTGGCCGGCGGGAAGGCCTGGCCCGTGGCGCCTTGTCTGGCTGATGTCTGGCAGGTACGAGCCGTGGCATGCGTTTCGCCCCCGCGTTTCTGCTGATGCTTCTCGCTGCGTGCGGCTCGTCGTCTCAGGTCACCTACGAGAAAGACGTTCGCCCGCTGATGGAGAGCCGCTGCACCTCGTGTCACGTCGAAGGCGGCATCGCGCCGTTCGCGCTGACCTCGTACGAGCAGGTCGCGGCCGTCAAAGACGCCATCGCGGTCGCGGTGAAGAACCGCACCATGCCGCCGTACCTCGCGGCGCCGGGCTGCACCGAGTACGCCGACGATCAGAACCTCACCGACGAGCAGATCGCCATGCTCGAGGGCTGGGCAAAGCAGGGCGCCGTGCGGGGCACGCCCACCTCCGCGGCCACCAAACAGACGGCGCTCGAGACCTCATTGCCGCAGATCGACCTCACGCTCGGCATGCCCGCCGCGTGGACGCCGTCGAAGGAGCCCGACGACTACCACTGCTTCGTCATCGACTGGCCGCACCAGACCGACAAGTACGTGACCGGCTTCAACGTGAAGCCCGGCAACCCGCGCGTGGTGCACCACGCCATCGCGTTCCTCATTCCGCCCGAGCGGCTCGCCACGGTCACCGCGCTCGACGACGCAGAGCCCGGCCCCGGCTACACCTGCTACGGCGGGCCCGGCGGGAACCAGACGACGGTCTCGTGGGTCGGCTCGTGGGCGCCCGGCGTCGCGCCGAACATGTACCCGGCCGACACGGGGCTGCTCATCAAGCCCGGCAGCAAGATCGTGCTGCAGATGCACTACAACACCGCCGCCGCGCCGAACGCCGCCGACCGGGTCGACCAGACGACGCTCGAGCTGGCCCTCGCCGACTCGGTGAAGCGCAAGGCCTTCATCATGCCGTGGGCCGACCCGGGGTGGATTCGCGACCACAAGATGACGATCCCCGCGGGCAGCCCCGACACGAAGCACAGCTTCTCGTTCGACCCGACCGGCTTCTTGAAGACCATCTCGGGCGGCGTGCTGCAGAACAACGCAGCGGTGCGCGTGCACGCCGCGGGGTTTCACCAGCACATGCTGGGCACCGGCGGCCGCCTCGAGGTGAACAAGCCCGACGGCACCAGCGAGTGCCTCGTCAACTTGCCGCGCTGGGACTTCCACTGGCAGCGCTCGTACCGCCTCGCGACACCCAAGCTGCTCCGCGTGGGCGACGCGCTGAAGCTGTCGTGTTCGTGGAACAACTCGCCCGAGTTCCAGCCCGTCGTCGACGGTCAGCGCGCCGTGCCCCGCGACGTGAACTGGGGCGAGGGCACCGGCGACGAGATGTGCCTCGGCATTCTCTACGTCAGCGAGTAGCTCACGGCGGGCAGACGGTGTCTGACCCATTCAGCGTCTGAGTCAGCACGTTCGAGGGCGTGCCGCCGTCGACCCAGTTCGAGTACGCGTCGAGCAGTCGCACCGTCACGCCCGCGTCGGTGGTGATGGTGGTGCCGAACGTCTGCACGGTGGAGTGAATGGTGTCGTGCTTCACGCAGAGCGGCGCGAAGACGCCAGGCTGCCGCGTGAAGGCGCTGCCCTCTTCGGCAGTCGAGCTCAGGCGCTCGAAGGTCGAGACCTCGCGGTAGAGGCGGCGCGCGAACGAGGCGACCGTCATGCCCGCGTCGGCACCGGGCTCGCGCATTCCAGACTCGATGTAGAGCCCCGAGATGAGCACGTCGGCCAGCGCTGCGCGCACGAAGAAGGGTGTGGTGACGTGGTGGCGCAGCACGTGCGACTCGTCGACGCACATCGCCTCGGTGCCCGGCTGGTTGGTGCGGTGCCAGCTCATGCAGCTCGCGTCGCGCCGCGCGTCGATGAACGAGGGGTTGGTGGCCACGCTCGCGACGTACGCGTCGTAGCTGCGCACCGTGGGGTCGACGAAGTTGCTGAAGTCGAGCGGTCTGCGCTCTGGAGCCACCATCGCGTCGAGCAGGCCATACACCTTGAGCGGGCAGGCCGCGCCCTGACAGCCGGTGTTGTTCGCGCGCAGCGTCGTCGCGAGCTCATCGAGGCTCGAGACGAGACCGAAGCCTCCCGCGGAGTCTCCGTTGAAGAGCACCTCGGTCGCGTCGTCGAGGTCGGGCATCGGCGTCGCGGGCGTCGAGAAGCCGTAGCTGAGGGTGGGCACTCCGTCTCGTCGCAACGTCGCCAGCGCGGCATCGACGATGGCCGCGCCAAGGAAGTGCATCGTGAAGTTCTCGGGAGCGTTCGTCTTCGGGTTCGTTCCCGAGAACGCCACCGCGCGCTGGCGGCCCAGCCACGTGTCAGAGCTGCAGTACTCGAGGATGACCTGGTTCGAATCGCCCACCGGGTTCGGCGTGGCGAGAGTGGGGCGCTCGAAGATGCCGGCGCCCGGCGTCGAGTCGGGGCCCAGGTTCGTCATCGTGAGGCGATTGAAGTTCGTCGGCGCCTGCACGAAGGGGCACCGCGCGAGCGAGTCGCACGAGCACCACCGGGCCAGACACGTCGAGGCGCTGTTGCACGAGCCGCCGCCGTGCAAGTTGATGACCCACTTGTTCCGATTGGCGACGTTGGCCGCGGGGCGGAACGAGAAGACCGCCGGCGTGCCGTCGTTGCAGAGCGCGTCGGGGAAACGCGTCGTGTCGATGACGAAGCGCTGCAGCTCGTTCGAGCCGCCGGGGCCAATGGCCGGAGTCGGGTTGCAGACGACGTTGCCGATGGTCGCCACGCCAGCATCGCTCGCTGCTCCGCCCCCCGACGCCGAGCCACCCGCTGACGCCGAGCCACCCGCTGACGCCGAGCCACCCGCTGACGCAGAGCCTCCGCCGGCGCCTCCGTCGTTGCTGCCGCCACCGCCGCACGCCATCACCACGACACACCCCACCGCCAGCAACGTCCGAGTCATCGTCATTCCGTGCGCTCCCCGTGGTTCGGAGCAAACCCAATGCGGGCCCGAACGTTGCGGGCGGCGTCGTCGCATGGCTCCCATGGGCCGGCTGGCGCGGGTCAGCGCGCCGTCGCGAGCGCCTTGCGGGTCTTCTCGAGCAGCTCGTCATCGAGCTTCGACGCCTCGAGTGACTTCACCGCACGCTCGAGCGTCGCCGCCGCGAGCGCCTTCTGGCCCAGCGCGAGCTGCGTGCGACCCAGCCCGCTCACCGCCATGGCTTCCCACGGAGCGTCCTGGGCCTTCTCCCGCTCCGTCAGCGCCTGCGTGAACACGGGGAGTGCGGCCTTCGCCTGCCCGTTCGACAAGAGACACTCGCCTTCGACCTCGAGCGCGACGGTGGCCTCTTCGTGCTCGGGCCCGAACGTGTCGACGAACAGCTTGCGAGAGCGGTGGGCGGCGGCGAGCCCTTCGTCGAGGTGATGACTCGCGCAGTGGGTCGCCGCGATGGCCGAGAGCGTCACGCCCACCATCAACGGCATCGCCGCCGCTTCGAACGTCGTCAGCGCCTTCTCGTACGCGACCAGCGCTTCGTCGTTTCGCTCGAGCGCCCTCAACGCCTCGGCGCGACCGAGGTGCAGCCGCGCGACGTACTGGTTCTTCGCGCCCAGCACCTGCTCCTGTTCGGGGAAGATGGCGTCGATGCGGGCCAGGGCCTCGGCTGGCCGATGCAGCGCCACCAGCTTCTCGGCGACGGCGTTGTTGGCCTGACCGACCTTGTGATGCGAGCGCCCGAGCGACTGCTCGAGCAGCGTGGCGCTCTCGATGAGCAGCTTCACCGACTCCTCGTACCGGCCCTGGCCGCCGATGGCGTTGGCGAGGTTCGCGAGCATGGTGACGGTCTTGGGGTGTGCGGGGCCCTGGTGGTCGCGGCGCAGCTCCCACGCCGTGCGGTAGCGCACCTCGGCGCCGGCGAAGTCGGTGCGCGTGAAGAGCAGGTGGCCCTGCTGGGTCGCGATCTTCGAGTCCATCTCCCAGTCGTTGCCGATGCGGGGCCGCAGCGCCTCGGCCTGCCAGACCCACTCTTCGGCGTCCTTCATGCGCGCGAGCTCGTTCAAGACGAAGGCGAGCTCGATGGCGGCCAGCATCGCGAGGCGATCGTCCTTCGCGGCGTGGGCACGCGCCCAGGCATCACGCAGCGTGGGCTCGGCGGCTGCGTAGTCACCGCCTCCATCGAGGAGCAGCCCACGAACGAGCAGCGCTTCGGCCTCGAGTGGCGCCCAGCCGATCGCGTGGGCCTCGAGCGCAGCCGAGGTGGCGATGGGGAGGCCCTCCTTGAAACGACCTGCGTCTTTGAGGGCCTGGGCGCGGGCCAGCTCTCGTTCGACGCGCTCGACGCGGGCGACCACCGCAGGTTGCTCCGGTCGCGGGGAAGGGGAGAGCAGCGCGGTCGCGTTCGAGCACACCGTCAGCGGCGTCAACGACAGAATGGCGTCTTGCGCGCGGGGCAGGCTGTTCGTGTCGGTCGTCGCGAGCACGCCGAGGGCCCCATCGACTTCGAGGAGCCGGCGCTCGAGGCACGCCATGCGCACCGTGAGGAGCTGGTCGGACTGTTCGCCGCGGAGCCGAGTCGCTTCACAGGCCTCGCGATGCACCTGGGCCCACTGCGTGCCCCAGCGATCGAGCTCGTCGGCGATGCGCGTGAAGGTGGCCCCGCCGCCCAGCGTCGAGAAGTGCTGCTCGAGCGAGTGACGGCGATCGTTCGTCCACACCGCGGCGACGCGTGACGGCCCCGAGGCACACAGCTCGTTGCGCTGCCGAACCGACACCACCACGCCGGCCCCGATGGCGAGCGCGGCGACGGCAGGCAAGACGAAGGCGAGGGGCCGAACGCTGCGTGGCTCGAGCGCCGAGAGCAGCTCGTGCATCGAGCCGAAGCGCTTCTCGGGAGCCGCCGACAGGCCCCTCGTCAGCGCCCTCACCACGCGGGTCGGGCCCGTCAGCTTCGCGCCCGCGCTCACCACGTCGAGCGTGTTCTTCGCGAACGGGCGCGCGCCCGAGAGCCCTTCGGCCAGCGCGACGCAGAACGCGAACTGATCGGCCTTCGCGTCGGCCCGTCGCCCCAGCAGTTGCTCCGGCGCCATGTACGCGGGCGTGCCCACGAGCGCGCCCGTCGCCGTCTGAAGCGACGAAGGGTCGGTCAAGGCAGGTGCTTCGAGCGAGGTGACCGACAGCGCAGCCCCGCTCTCTCGCGCGAGCCCGAAGTCGGAGACGCGAACACGCCCGTCGGCGCCCACGAGCACGTTCTCGGGCTTGAAGTCACGATGCACGAGCCCCGCGTCATGGGCCGCCGCGAGCCCGCGCGCCGCTTGTCGAAACGCGTCGAGGGTGAGCGCCTCGCTGCGCCGCTCCGCCTTGAGCCACGCGCGCAACGTGGTGCCCTCGACGAACTCCATGGCGATGAAGACGGAGTCTCGAAACGCGCCTGCGTCGTGAACGCCGACGAGGTTCGGGTGCGCCACCTTCGCGAGCGCCTTCGCCTCTCGCAGCAGCCGCTGCTGGCCCTCGGGCCCGTCGACGAGCGGGTGCAACAGCTTCAGGGCCACCTTGCGGTCGAGCACCGGATCGTACGCGGCGTACACACGGCCCATGGCGCCTTCGCCGACGAGCTCGAGCACCACGTAGCGGCCGACGGTGTCACCGCGTTGCTGCAGCCCCGACGGGCGCGAGGGTGCAGCCGTCTGCGAGACGAGGCTGGCGACGGCGACGCGGCAGCGCTCACAGCCGACCAGGTGGGACTCGACGTCACCGCGGTTCTCGGTCGCGCCTGCGACGAAGGCGAGCAGGTCGTTCTCGGAAGGGCACGTCACGTCGACAGCTTAGGCGACGCCGGCCCGCACCAGACTGTCGAGTGACGTGAGGCCCAGCTGGTGCGTGTCGCGCAGGTGCTGCTGCACGAGCGCGCGCAGCCGCGTGACCGACTTGTCGATGGCGCGCATCACCGTCGACGGAGCCACCGCGTAGAGCTGGCCGATGGCCGTGAGCGTCATGCCGTCGAGGTAGTGGTGCTGCACCCAGAGGCGCTCGCGCTCGGTCAGCGCCTCGAGCGCGTGGCGCATGCCTTCACGGAGCAGCTTGCGTGACTCCGACACGACGAGCTCGGCCTCGAGGTGCGTCGACGGAGGCAGCAGCGCGTCGAGCACCCGATCCTCCACTGCGTCTTCGCGAACCGCGCGCTTCAGGTCGACCTCGAGCCGCATGGCCACCGTCTTGAGCCACGACCGCAACGACCCCCGGCCGTCGAACTCACGCAGCTTGCCCTCGACGAGGGCGCGGTGGCGCACCGCCTGGCGGGCTTCGTCGCTGACGGGCAGGGCGCGAACGATGGCGTCGAACGCCTCCAAAGCCTTGATCTCTCCAGCGATGGCAGCGGCGGCGAGCTCGAGATCGGTTGGCATGCGAGGAAGAACCCCCGACCCGCCACCGAAGTGCACGCAAAAGGGGCGTGCCACGGCCCGTCGTTGGAGTGTGCTGACCCGAACCCTCTCGTCCTGTTGGCTGGCCCTGCTGATGGTGGGGTGTGACGTCTCGCGGCCCGCCGAGGTGAGCGCTTCGTTGACGCGTCCACCGCCCGTGTTTCGCGCGAGCTGCGTGACGACGTCGCTGGGCGTGTGCACCGAGTACACCGACGAGGCGTTCGGTCTGGGCGAGTCGTCACTGAAGGTGGGGTGTCTCGAGGCGCACGGCGCGTGGAGCCCGGCGCGGTGCCCTGCCGAACGGCGCCTCGGGCACTGCCAGATGAGCGGCGTGCGGCGCGTCTACTACCCGGGCGGCGAGCTCGACTTCACGAGCACCACGGCCGCGAAGGACTGCGTCGAGCTGTACCAGGGCGCCTTCACGGCTCGCTGACCGTCAGCTGCTCTGCGCGAGCTCACGCATCTGCAACAACCGCACGGCCGCGAACACCGGCGCCGCGGCCAGCACCGCCGTGCACCAGCTGGGGCTCGTCACCCAGAGGGGAATGAGCATGAGCGACTCCATGACCGTGGCCGTCCACCCGAAGGCGAGCTTCCGGGTGAGCGCGAAGAGCAGGGTCGCGAGCAGCAACAGCACCAGCGCCGGGCCGACCAGCATCACCACGCCGAGCTGGGTCGACGCGTCTCGGTCGACGATGAGCGCGAGGCCGAGCACGACGACGGCGAGGCTCCCCGAGACGAGCAACCACGACGCGATCAGCTGCGTGCCGTAGCTGCGGATTCGTTCGGGCAGGCGTTGTCTCGTCTCGACGATGGCGCACTCGGGGCAGGTGAGGTGCTCGGTGCGCAGCGCGGCTTCGGTGCACCGGGAACAGACGAAGCGGCCACAGCGGCGGCAGGTGGCTCCCGCGCCCATGGCCGGGTGCTGCGGGCACTTCGGCGCCGTCGCGTCGACGACGGGCAGCTCGTCCTGGCTCGGTGAAGGGGCCGCACGGTGGTCTTCCAGCACGCCCAACTCGACGCCACAGCCCGGGCAGAAGGTCTCGTTCTCAGAGGCTGAGCCGCAGGCGCCGCAGACCATTCGATCGGCGAGCGTAGCCGTGTTTCGAACCCAAAGGCTCGGCGCGCCGTGACAGACTTGGGCCGTGGCTTCAGACGACCGTCTCGACTCTCAACGCGCGAGCGCCTTTCTCTCGGCCTGCCTCGGGCTCGCACGGGCGCCCGTGCACACCTCGACCTGGTCGACGTTGGCCCTCGAGACGCTCGAGACGACGTACGGCGAGCGGCCGCTGCTGCACGCCCCGACGTTGGTGCTCGACCTGACGGTGTTGCTGCAGGGAGAACGTCTGGCCCCCGTGCACCCCGACGCGCCGCAGCCGGTGCGCGATGCGCTGCGCGCCTACGAAGACCACGTGCTCGCGCGGCTCACCGCCGACCGCCGGTGGATGCGGGTCTCTGAAGGAGTCGTCGCGGCGCCGAAGGAGCTCAAAGCCGCCGCAGTGGCGATGGTGGTGACGCAGGTGCTGGCCCGCCTCGGCGTCGACGGAGGCAGCGGCGTGAGTCAGGCCGTCGTGCGCAGGCTGGCGGCCCAGCCCGTGAGCGACCTGCTCGAGGCCGGGCGAGTTGCGCTCGAAGACCCCGAGACCGCCGCGCGCGTCGCCGAAGGGCTGCACGTGCTCGCGAAGGCGGCCCGCCGCTCGCGTGAAGTGCTCAGCGACGCCGAGGTGTTCGTCGTCGAGAACATCGGCTCGCTCAAGACGCTCGGCGCCCGCGTCGCGCTCACCCAGCTCGCGACCGCCGCCCAGCTCGTCGAAGAGCGGTTGCCCGCCCGCCTGCGTGGTCACGTCTTCGAAGACGGCGACGCGCCCACCTCGCTCGAAGAAGACAGCGCGTACCCGGTCGGCGGGTTCTCGAGCATCTCGACGTCAGGCAGCCTCGAGAACCTGATGACGAGCGAGCTCATCTACATGGACGAAGACGGTGCGCCGCGGCCCGACCTCTTCGACGTGCGCTTCGTCGAAGGCGAGCTGCTCTACTTCGCGCGCGACGAGTCGGTGGCCGTGCGCAAGAAGCGCCGCGTGGTGTTCGTCTTCGACCCGTCGCTGAACGCCGCGCGCGTGCTCGACCCGAAGGCGACCTATCAGCGGCTCGTCTGGCTGCTCGGCGCGGTGACGGCGCTCGTGCGGAAGATGGCCGATTGGTTCGACACCGAGGCGCTGACCTTCGAGCTCGTCTTCGTGAAGGGCAAAGACGCGGTGCTGTCGGAAGAGCTCGGCGTGGCGTCGCTGGTGCTGCGCGAGTTCCGCGAGCGTGGGCAGGTCGACCTGCGCGAGGCCGAGACGACGGCGCAGGCCTGTCGTGACGCGAAAGAGACCTGGCGTCAGCGCGCGCGGGTGCTCGTGTTCGGCACGCAGTTTCCCGCCGGGCTCGACGAGACGAACCAGCCCGACGCGTGGGTGTCGCTCAAGGCTGGCCGCCCCGACATCGCCTGGAAGGCCGGGCCCGTTCCATCGGCCGACGACACCGCTGGAGCTGCCGACGTCTGGGCCGTGCTCTCGCGCGCGTTGCTCGACGGGTTGCTGGCTCCGTCACGGCGCAAGTGACGCCGTCATCGTGTCGCGGCCGCCGCCAGCCCCGCGCGCCTCGTCACCACGACGGACTCGGCGACGAAGAGCGCCAGGCTCGCCCAGATGAGGGCAAAGCCCGCCCAGCGGCCTGGTGACATCGCCTCGTGGAAGATGGCCACCCCGCAGAGGAATTGCAGTGACGGCGCGAAGTACTGGAGCAGGCCCAGGGTACTGAGCGGAATGCGGTTCGCCGCGGCACCGAAGCAGATGAGGGGCACCGCCGTCATCACGCCAGCGCCGATGAGCAGCAGCTCGGTGCGCAGCGGCGCGTGCCCGAAGGCTCCCGTGCCCTGCAGCTCGAGCCACACGAGGTACCCGAACGCGAAGGGCGCGAGCACGACGGTCTCGAACGAGAGGCTCTCGATGCTGCCGACCCCCGCGTGCTTCTTCACCAGCCCGTAGAGCGCGAACGACGGCGCCAGACCCAGCGCGATCCACGGAGGGCGCCCCGCCTCGAAGGCCAGCACCAGCACGCCGACGAAGGCCCCCACCAGCACCAGGCGCTGCGCGGGCCGCAGCCGTTCACGCAGCACGAACACGCCGAGCGCCACCGACATGAGCGGGTTGATGAAGTAGCCGAGCGACGTCTCGACCACGTGCCCGGTGTTGACGGCCCAGATGTAGAGCACCCAGTTGAACGCGACGAGCACCGCGGCCAGGGAAAGCCAGGCGAGCTTCTTAGGCGCGACGGTGCGCACCCAGCCCAGGCGCCGCACGCCGACGAGCAGCACGACGACGACGACGAGCGACCAGACGACGCGGTGCGAGAGAATCTCGAAGGCGCCCAGCGGCTTCAGCAGCGGCCAGTAGAGCGGGAAGAGGCCCCACATGAGGTACGCGGCTGCGCCCAGCATGACGCCCTGTCGATTGCGCTGCTCCGCGTGCACGGTGCTTTCAGTGCCAGTCGCCCCTCGAAGGCGCAACGTCGATTCTGCCCGTGTCATGCCTTCGGGCAGGCGCGGCTCACTGCACCTCGTCGCCGAACAGCCGCTCGCGCTGCGGGTTGGTGCTGTTCAGCATGCCCGGCAGCGGCATGTCGGCCGTCACCTTGTAGACCTCGAGGCGAACGATCTGCCGCTGCGGGCCCCAGCCGAGCGCGTTCGGGCGGCGATAGAGGTAGTCCTTGAAGTTGCGCCAGTGGTGCCGCCAGCCCGGCATGCGCGCGTGCACCTCGCACCAGTGCTGGTTCATGAACCACGGGCCGTGGTCGATGGTGTCGAAGTCGGGTGGCGCGCCGGTGAGCGGGTCGACGTGGGTGCCGTCGGCGAGCGTCGCGTCGACCACCAGCCGCGTGTTCTGCCTCGGCACGTCGGGGGCGAACATCGACCAGCCCTGCGGCACCTGCCAGGAATTGACGATGTCGGTCATCCACTCCGGGCGCGAGGCGGGCTTCAGCGACGGCGGCACGGCCCAGTTCTCCATGAGGTTCTGGCTGATGACGGCCGAGAGCACGAGCGCGGGCCCGACGAGCCCGATGCCCCACGCGACCTGGTCGAGCAGCGGCCTCGGCGGTGGCTTCGGCGAAGGCATGACGGAGGGCACCAGGCCGAGCAACGCCGTGCGCGCGAGCGAGAACCCCGCCGGCATCGCGACGAGCCACGACACCCACCGCCACCCCGGCAACACGTCGGCGATGCGCTTGAGGTCGGCCGGGCCCAGCCGCGCACCGGGCACGGCTTCGAAGTCGAGCACGCGGCCCAGATCGAGCCGCGCCACCACCCGAACCCCGAGCCGATGCAGCTCGCTCGCCTCGTCGTACTTCACCGTCACGCGCGGCCGCGCCGCCCACCGCCGCTCGAGCCACTGCCACAGCCCCGGCGTCGTGCAGAGCAGCCCGAACGTCATCATCGAGTACGAGAAGGGCCCGATGGTGCTGAGCAACGCGATGCTGCCGTGCAGGCCCCAGATGAAGAGCAGCGCGAGGGGCCGCAGCTTCGCCTGCAGAACCGGCGAGAGCAGCAGCACCACGAGGGAGCCTTCGACGAAGAGCGTGCCCCACGTCAGCGCCGGGCTCAGAAAGCCGGGCTCGCGCAGCCGTACCCACTCGGCGAGCGAGGTCGCCATGCGGTTCTGCCAGAGCAGGTAGTGCACCGCGGTGCCGTCCTGCCACGAGGCGCCCTGCTTGTGCACGGTGTTGAAGAAGTAGATGGCCGCGTAGTTGAAGAAGACGCCGAAGATGGCGAGGCCAGTGCGGGTGGGAACCTGATCAGCCGTCCACGAGCGCGCCGACAGCTCGGTGGGCGATGCGCCCGGGTGATGCCGCAAGCTCGCCAGCAGCGCGTCGAGCGAGAAGCGGTCGCCCAGCGGGAGGAACACCGTCCACACCGCGAGAATGTTCATCACCACCGTGCCGCCGTGCTGCGGCAGCAGAAAGCGGAAGTTCACCGACTCCACGCAGAGCAGCGCGAGCACCTGCATCAGCCGCGTCTTCCAGCCCACCGTGTACAGCACGTAGATGACGACGATGACGGCCATCGCCACGCGCACCTCGTTCGGCGTGCTGAAGCCCGAGAGGAGCGACCAGTAGCCCGGCGTCGGCGGCAGGAAGAGCGCGTAGTGGTTCGGCCAGATGCCCTCGTTCGAATAGAAGCTGACGAGGTCGTCGCCGAAGAAGCCGGTTCGGTCGAGCAGGTTTCCGATGAGCAGCAGGCCGAACGCGACGCGGAACAGCCCCAGCGTGCGGGTGTCGAGCGTGCCCCAGCGCTCCTTCACGAAG
>JAEUJR010000763.1 GCA_016793585.1 Archangium sp. | reverse complement strand
CACGGCGCTGGGCGAGGCGCGCTACGACTTCCATGACGACGTTCCACTCGCGCTCTCGCTCGATCTCGCGGGTGCCGACCACCTGCGCCTGCCCGTGCACCTCGACGGCGAGGTGATGGGGTGGATCGAGTGGAAGCTGCGATACCTCACCGGCGATGCCATCGAGTTCGTCGGTGCGCACGTCGCACAACCCGGCCCCGCGCTGGCCGTTCGGGCTCGAGAGCACCTGCTCTCGCGTCGCTTCGTCTTCGAGGTGAAGGGCGCCGGCTATGAGGCGCTGCGCGTGGTCGAGCCGGACGAGCTCGCTCGCTTCCAGATCATCTCGCGCGGCGGCGCAGGGGCCGATGGGCACTCGGGCTCCGACGGGCAGGCTGGCCTCGACGGCGCGGAGTGCGGCGATGGGAGCGACGGAAGCGACGGCTCCGATGGCGGCCCCGGCGGAGATGGCGGGCGGGGAGGAGACATCGCGGTCGCTGTGGCGTGCGTCGATCAACCCTGTGCAGAGGCATCACTCCAACGGCTGCGAACGGTGATTCGAAGCCTGGGTGGCGCAGGCGGGGTCGGGGGAACGGGCGGCACCGGCGGGCGAGGCGGCAGCGCGGGGGCCTCGAGGGCTCCGAGAACGCACCTCGATCAGAACGGCAACACCGTGGTCGATGATTCAGGCTGCAGCTCGGGTTCGGCCGGGCGGTCTGGTCGCGACGGCGCAAGAGGCGCCGACGGCCGCGAGGGCGAACCCGGCAGCGTGCAGTTCCGTGAGGGTGGCGCCGCGCAGCCCCTGTGACGAGGGGCATGGTAGGAGCGCGCATGGCCCTCGTCCTGAGCTACTCCGGCTGCAGCACCTGCAAGAAGGCGCTGAGCTGGCTGAAGTCGAAGAACGTCTCCGTCACCGTGCGCCCCATCGTCGACGAGCCGCCGACGAAGGCCGAGCTCGCAAAGTGGATTCCCGCCAGCGGGCAGCCGGTGAAGAAGTGGCTCAACACCTCGGGCCTGAGCTACCGCGCGTTGGGCAAAGAGAAGGTCGACGCAGCCACCGAAGCGACGCTGGTGCAGTGGCTCGCCGCCGACGGAAAGCTCGTGAAGCGCCCGGTGCTCGTCGACGGCGACACGGTGCTGATCGGCTTCAAAGAAGAGGCCTGGGCCGCACACTTCAAGAAGTGACGGGCCGTTTTCTTGCCGGCTCGCTTCACGCCTGTAGCGTGTCGTACATGCCCGCGACGCAGACTGCCCGCTCCGCACAGCCGCTCACCCGCTCCGTCGACGCGATTCGCGAGTCGGTCGAACGCCTCGAGGAGCGCCTGCCCCGCCGTGAAGACAACGCGGTGCTGCTCGACTTCCTCGAAGACGATCTGCGCGAAGGGCTCGACGCCATCGCCGACGTCGAGGCGCACTTCACCGACGTGCTCGATCTCCTTCGCAACGAAGAGCCCTCGCCCATCGCGCTGATGGACGCGGCCGAAGACTTCCGCGTGCTGAACCGCCTCGAGTACCTGATGGTGGTGGTGGCCCAGCTGCGGCGCCGCCTCTCACAGGCCGCCGGCAAGCTGCGCGAAGAGGGCTGAGCGCTTCGAGCTGTCGCGAGGCTCCTTCTGGAAAAACAGGGGAACCTGCACGTGAAGCGGGCTGCTGGGGTCATGCGGAGAGCCATGCCGCCCAAACCCATCGCCATCAAACTCCCAAGCTCCACGGGTTCACTCGGGGGCCTCCACCTGAGCGGCTCGCTGATTCTTCGGGTCGACCGCAGCAACAGCAGTGTGCTGCTGATTGACCGAAGTGAGAAGAAGCCGACCTTCCGTGAAGTCGCCGCCACGGAGCTACCGAGGTCGGTCACCGCCGGAGCGTTCACCGCAGACGGGCAACACCTGCTGCTGCTGTGCACCGACGACAGCCAGGAGCTCCCCGCGCGTCTCGTCGCGCTCGAGGTGCAGACAGGCGCGCTCGCGAGCGGCTTTGATCTGGGGCTGACGAGGCCCAGAGAGCTCTGGGCTCACCCCGACGGAGAACGCGTCTACGTCTCTGACGAGACCCAGACCGTCAGCTTGTCG
>JAEUJR010000761.1 GCA_016793585.1 Archangium sp. | reverse complement strand
CCTTCGAGTCGCCTTGCGGGGGCCATGCACGCGGCCGAGTATTTCGCGCGCATGCACACCACCTCGTGGAACGTCGAGAAGGCTCGCGCGCTGGTCGAGGCGGAGCGGTCGCGGGTGCGCTCGTTTCTCTCGGGCGACGGGGCTGATCAGTCGGCCATGCTGCCGGCGCTCCACGCGCTGCAGAAGACGTTTGGCTTCATTCACGCCGACGCGATTGCCGTCGTCGCGCAGACCCTCAACGTCTCGAAGGCCGAAGTGAAGGGCGTCGTCTCGTTCTACAAGGACTTCCGCACGCAGCCGCCGGGTGCGCACGTGGTGGCGTTGTGCAGAGCCGAGGCGTGTCAGGCGCGAGGCTCCGAGGCGCTCGCGGCGCACCTGCAGCAGACGCATGGTCTTCAGCCTGGTCAGACGACGCACGGCGTGACGCTCGAGAACACGTACTGCCTGGGCAACTGCGCGCTCGGGCCGGCGGCGCTCGTCGATGAGTCACGGCTCGTGGGCAGGCTCGACGTCGCGAAGGCTGATCAGCTGGTGGGCGCACTGAAGGAGCGCGCGTGATGACGTCAGCTGGACCAGACGCCGACGCGTCGTCTTTCACGGGGAAGGCGGGCGCATGAAGCTCTTCGTTCCCGCAGACGCTGCCGCACAGTCGGTCGGAGCCGACGAGGTCGCCGAGTTGCTCCAGGCGGAGCTGAAGGCGCGTGGGCTCGACGTTCCGCTCGTTCGCACCGGCTCGCGTGGGCTCACGTGGCTCGAGCCGCTCGTCGAGGTGAGCACCGCTGCGGGGCGCCAGGGCTTCGCGAACGTGACGGCGCTCGAAGTGCCTGCGTTGCTCGACGCCATCGTCGGTGGAGCGCCACACCCGCGCGCCATCGGGCTCGTGGAGTCGTTGCCTGCCCTGGCCCGTCAACGCCGGCTCACCTTCTCGCGCGTCGGCGTCATCGACCCGCTCGCACTCGACGACTTCCGTGCGCACGGTGGGCTGCGGGGCTGGGCTCGCGCGATGGAGCTCACGCCCGAGGCCATCGTTCACGAGGTGACCGCGTCGGGTTTGCGTGGACGTGGCGGCGCAGGCTTTCCCGCTGGCATCAAGTGGAAGACGGTGGCCGAGGCGAAGGGCTCGCGAAAGTACCTCGTGTGCAACGCCGACGAAGGTGACTCGGGCACGTTCGCCGACCGCATGGTGATGGAGGGCGACCCCTTCATGCTGCTCGAGGGCATGCGCATCGCCGCGCGCGCCGTCGGAGCGAGCCACGGCTTCATCTACGTGCGCTCCGAATACCCCCGCGCGGTCTCGGTGCTCGAGCGCGCCATCGCGGTGCTGCGGGAGAGCCGCTTCCTCGGCACGGGCTTCGACGTCGAGGTGCGCGTCGGCGCGGGCGCGTACGTGTGCGGTGAAGAGACGTCGCTGCTCGAGAGCCTCGAAGGCAAACGCGGTCAGGTGCGCGCGAAGCCACCGCTGCCGGCGCACGAGGGCCTGTTCGGAAGGCCGACGGTCGTGAACAACGTGCTCACGCTCGCGGCGGTGCCGTGGATTCTCGAGCACGGTGGCGCGGCCTACGCAGCGCTCGGTGTCGGGCGTTCTCGCGGCACCATGCCGATTCAGCTCGCGGGCAACGTGAAGCACGGCGGTCTCTTCGAGCTCCCCCTCGGCATCACGCTGCGCGAACTCATCTTCGACTTCGGCGGAGGCACGGCCTCGGGTCGTCCCGTTCGCGCGGTGCAGGTCGGTGGTCCGCTCGGTGCGTACTTTCCCGAGAAGCTGCTCGACACGCCGCTCGACTACGAGGCGATGGCGAAGGTCGGCGGCATTCTCGGGCACGCCGGCGTCGTGGTGTTCGACGACACGGTGAACCTCGCGAAGCAGGCGCGCTTCGCGTTCGAGTTCTGTGCGCTCGAGTCGTGCGGCAAGTGCACGCCGTGTCGCATCGGCTCCACGCGTGGCGTCGAGGTGCTCGACCAGGTCGCCGCGGGAGTCGAGCCCGAGAAGAACCTCGCGCTGGTGAAAGACCTCTGCACCGTGCTCACCGACGCGTCGCTCTGCGCGCTCGGCGGCCTCACGCCGCTGCCCGTGTTGTCGGCGCTCGAGCACTTCCACGAAGACTTCACGCGCCGTTCGAGGTGACTCATGTCGTTCAGCAAGGACTTCGATCAGGGCACGCCCGTCGTCTCCAATCAGGAGCGCGTCACCGTCACCATCGACGGCCGCTCCATCTCGGTGCCGAAGGGCACGTCGGTGATGGCCGCCGCCGCGCAGTTGGGCACCTCGATTCCGAAGCTGTGCGCCACCGACATGGTGAAGGCGTTCGGCTCGTGCCGGCTCTGTCTCGTCGAGATCGACGGCCGCCGTGGAACGCCCGCGTCGTGCACCACACCCGCCGAAGAAGGCATGGTCGTGCACACGCAGACCGACCGATTGCAGAAGCTCCGCCGCGGCGTGATGGAGCTCTACATCTCGGACCACCCGCTCGACTGCCTCACCTGCTCGGCGAACGGAGACTGCGAGCTGCAGGACATGGCGGGCGCGGTCGGTCTGCGAGACGTGCGCTACGGCCATGAAGGCCAGCAACACCGCACCGAACCCAAAGACGAGTCGAACCCGTACTTCACGTTCGATTCGAGCAAGTGCATCGTCTGCAGCCGCTGCGTGCGCGCGTGCGAAGAGGTGCAGGGCACCTTCGCGCTCACCATCGAAGGCCGTGGCTTCGGCAGCAAGGTCGCGACCGGCACGAAGGACTTCCTCTCGAGCGAGTGTGTCTCGTGTGGCGCGTGCGTGCAGGCGTGCCCGACCGCGACGCTCAACGAGAAGTCGGTCATTCAGCTCGGCACGCCGACGGGCGTGGTCGAGACGACGTGCGCGTATTGCGGTGTCGGCTGTGGCTTTCGCGCCGAGACGCAGGGCGACCGCGTGGTGCGCATGGTGCCCTCGAAGCGCGGCAAGGCGAACGAGGGCCACTCGTGCGTGAAGGGACGCTTC